>JBAVTM010000075.1:0-16089 GCA_049696195.1 Desulfuromonadaceae bacterium
GACTACAGAATCAGTTCCAGCTTTTCGCAAAGCGAGGTACACCTGATTAAGATCACGCTGGATAAATATAAAGACATAGCCCTTACCTGCAAGGCGCTTGGTATATCCAGAACAACTTTCTACAGAAAGTGCAATGCTCACGGTATTACGCCGAGTAAATACACCTAGTCCAATACTCGGGCTTGTCAAGCCTATCAACCAAACCGGTACTTCTTTTTCTGTTGAAATATAGTCCAGCCGAAGTTCCTCTTCCAACAAGGGAGGTGGCAATTTCCATGAAAGCATTCCTTAAAAGCCATTTCCTTGCCACGTTCCGTCACGATTCATCCATTCTCACCAAATCAATAACACATTTCGGTCTTGTGCTGACCCTGCTCCTTTCCCTTACATCCGTATTGATCTTCACCTATTTCACGACGTATGAGGCAGCAAAGGAGCAAATACTGGATGTCGGCGGTGAAATGTTCACCAAGGTGGTAAAGGACATAACCGGTTTCATGGAGATGACAAACACGCGGGTCAAGGCTGGCGAAATCACGCTTGCTGAAGCACAGGATCTTGTCCGTGAGTACGTCAACGGACCGAAGAAAGCGGATGGTAGCAGGGATATTTCGAAATCAAAGATGTCCGTAGACGATTACATGTATGTGTGGGCTTCAACCTACAAGCATAACAGAGGCACACTTACCATGCATCCTTTCAATATGGAAGGAATCAACTGGTGGAATTACCAGGTGAAAGGCCGCTACACGATTCGGGATACTTGGTCGAATATCAATTATACCGGGCGCGTATTTCGCCAGATATGGCAAAACCCGGGAGAACCCGTTTACACGTTCATTGCCTATCAAGCGTATTTCGAGCCTTGGGATTGGATCGTGGGATGTGGCGGCAGAGAAGAGATCATTTATGAAAGAAGATTGGAAGGGCTGAAGGGAAGGTTTATAAAGGTAGCGGCGATCTTTTTTCTAATATCCGCCATTCATGTTTATTCCTTCACTCGTGTGGAAATTGCCCGCAGAAAAAAAGAGGAGGATATCAACGAGCTGAACAGAGGGCTTGAGAGGCGAGTAGAGGTGAGAACGGCACAACTTGAAGATGCCAACAGGGAGCTTGATACATTTGCTTACACCGTTTCCCATGACCTGCGTGCGCCCTTACGGGCTATCGATGGATTCAGCACGGCACTGCTGAAGGATTACCGGGACAAGCTGGATGAGGAGGGGAAAACGTATCTGCGCTACCTTCAGGAGGGGAGTCACGAGATGAAAGATCTCATCGACGGACTGCTGAGCCTCTCCCGATCATCCCGTGGTGAACTTTCCGCCGAGCAGGTGGATCTTTCCGCAATGGCGACGATAGTAGCAAATGAACTTCACAAGGCGGAACCTGATCGAAGGGTGAGAATCCACATTGCACCAAATGTGAAGGCGTACGCCGACCACCAGCTACTCAGGTCAGCCATGGAGAACCTGCTTGGCAATGCCTGGAAATACACGAGCCGGCGCAGCGATGGCCGAATTGAGTTTGGCACCGAAGAACGTGGGGGCAAAACCGTTTACTTTGTACGAGACAACGGGGCTGGCTTTGACATGTCCAATAGCGACAAACTCTTTCTCCCATTCCACCGGTTGCATAAAGCTGGTGAATTTCCCGGCATCGGCATCGGCCTGGCTACGGTCGAGCGGATCATCCATCGCCATAACGGGCAGATCTGGGCGCAGGCAGCGGTAGGAGAAGGAGCCACGTTCTATTTCACCCTGGGTTAGCGGAGAACGATTATAGTAAAGTTGCCCCAGACTTTTCTGTACGAATGAAATACCCAGAAAGGGGAATGGGATAAAATGGAAAACCAAATCCGCGTACTGATCATCGATGATTCCGAGCGAGATGCCGTGCTGTTGATCCTTGCCATGCGCAACGGAGGTTTGGAGCTTTATTCTGAGCGGGTCGATACAGCAGAGGCCATGGAGGAGGCATTGAAAGGCGGCACCTGGGATGTGGCAATTTCCGATTGTCATATGCCGGATTTCACTGTCGAAGGTGCATTGGCAATATGGCAAAGAATGGGATGTGATCAGCCTTTCATAGTGGTCTCGGGAGCCATTGGCGAAGAGGAAGCGGTATCGCTTCTGAAGGCGGGTGCACATGATTTTGTCAGGAAAGACAAACTTGCCAGGTTGGTGCCTGCTATTGAACGGGAGCTGCGGGACTCCGCAAGCCGACTTGCCCGCAGAGAGGCTGAAGAGTCGTTATTCCAAAGTGAAAGACGCCGTCTCCAGCTGCAGTCGGAACTGAACTGCGCGGCCGAAGTGCAAAGAAAACTTCTTCCTCAGGAGCCACTATCGTTACCCGGTTTTGATATTGCCGCACTCTGCATGCCGGCGCATCAGGTTGGGGGCGATTTTTATGATTGGTATGAGACGATTCCGGGGATCGTAACCCTGAATTTTGGCGATGTCATGGGAAAAGGGATGGCTGCAGCAATGCTCATGACAACGGTGCGAGCAACGCTGCGGGCAGTAACGCAGCGTGTTCAGCCGTCGTTAGCGGTGCAGCTGGCCGAACAAACCCTTCGCCATGACCTGAACCGTTCTGAGAGTTTCGTGACTCTATTCCTGGGGCGACTGAACGTCGATGCTTCGATGATGTCTTATGTGGATTGCGGCCACGGTCTTGCGTTTATTAGGCGTCATGACGGCAGGGTCGAAGAACTCCACCCGAGAGGACTCCCTCTGGGGGTCTCTTCTGAAGAGAAATATCAGGAGGGTGGCTGTGTCTTTGACAAAGGTGATGCTTTGGTTCTGTACAGTGATGGCGTAATCGACTCACAGCCGGAATTGAGTATTGATAATGAGGCTCTGGCTGCCCGACTGGCTGGAGCGGTATCAGCCAAAGAAATGGTGGATAGAATAGCAGCGATAGTTCCGGCAGGGACTCCTCTGCCGGATGATCTGACGGTTTTGGTAGTATATAAAAAGTCGTGACTATTGGTTTGCCATCAATCTGCAGTCAGTATCCCTGCTTTGGTCGAATCCCCCAAAAATCAAGTATCCCCGCATCTTTACGAACATCTTCGAAAAAAACATTAAGGCCCGCGACAATGTGTGCCAATTGTTGCACATATTTATTTAATTGTGTATACTCGCCTAATTAACGTTCAACAGCAGAGAGTCCATGGAACCTATCGTCACATATAAAGAACGCTGCCGCCGCTGCTATTCCTGCGTTCGCAGCTGCCCGGTCAAGGCCATCAAGGTCGACGAGGGATTTGCCCAGATCATGTATGACCGCTGCATCGGCTGCGGCAACTGCCTGAGCTGCCCGCAACATGCCAAGGTTGTCGTTGACCGCATGGTCAGGACACAGGAGATGCTCTCAGCCGGCACCCCGGTCGTGGCGGTGCTCGGCTGTTCGTTTCCGGCGTTTTTTCACTCACTGCATCCCGGCCAGCTGGTAGCGGCCCTGAAAAGCCTCGGCTTCAGCGAGGTTCACGAGGGAGCATACGGCGCACGCATGATTGCCGGCAGCTACCGCGGCGCGATCAAGTCCTCTGACCGATCGTTGATTTCATCGCACTGTCCGGCGGTCGTCGATCTGATTGAGCGGCATTTTCCGACGCTGGTCCCCAACATCATGCCGGTCGTTTCGCCAATGATCGCCATGGGGCGTTTCATCAAGGGCGTTCTCGGCGAAGAAACCCGGGTCGTCTACGTCAGCACCTGCATTGCGGCAAAATTCGAGATACAGGGCGAAGCTTCCGGCGCCATAGATGTTGTGCTGACCTATCAGGAAATAGACAAACTTCTCAAAAACAGGGGCATCACTCCGGCAGGGCTGCCGGAAATGCCGTTCGACGGGGTTGATCCGGGTGCCGGACGTCTCTTTACGCTCACCGGCGGTCCACTGAAAGTTTTTGATATCCAGACCGACTTCCAGGACAATGAAACGATCAGCGCCGAAGGGGAGGCGCACACGATCGGCATTATTCGTGATCTCGCCGCGGGCCGTATTTCGCCGGCATTTGTCGATCTCCGCTTCTGTGACGGCGGCTGTGTCGACGGCCCGGCTCGTGACAAAGAGCTCAACCATTTTTTCAAGCGCAAACTGATCGTATGCCACAACAGCGCCAAGCCCCCTTACAACACGGCAGCTCACTACCGCTCATCCGAGCTCCGGCCGGACCTTGGCCGCTCCTACTCGGACAAGTCACAGAAACTTGCCGCCCCCGGCAAGGACGACATCAAACGCATCCTCCATTCCACGAACAAATTTACGCAGGGGGATGAACTCAATTGCCGCGCCTGCGGATACAACACCTGTCGAGAACACGCCGTCGCCGTATTTCAGGGGCTTGCAGATATAGAGATGTGCCTTCCCTACAATATGCAGCTGATTGAGGAAGAGCGCGGATATCTGATGCAGAAGTATGAACTGGTGCAGCGGGAACTGGACCGACAGGCGGGAGATGACCTGATTGTCGGGAGCGACCCCGGAATCAGGGAGGTAATGGAGCTGATCCACCAGGTTGCCCCCACGCCGACAACGGTGCTCATCAGAGGAGAAACCGGCACCGGCAAGGAGCTGACCGCCCGTGCGATCCACCGCCAAAGCCAGCGGAACGACAAGCCGCTCATGACCGTCAACTGTACCACACTGACGGATTCTCTCCTCGAGAGTGAACTGTTCGGCCACAAGAAGGGTTCATTTACCGGGGCGATCGCCGACAAAAAGGGGCTGTTTGAGGCGGCCAACGGCGGAACGATTTTTCTGGACGAAATCGGTGATATTACCCCCAAGCTGCAGGCCGAACTGCTGCGGATCCTGGATATGGGGGAGGTGCGACCCGTCGGGAGCGTCGCTGCCAAAAAGGTCGATGTGCGCCTGATAGCGGCCACCAACAAGGATCTTGAACAGGGGGTGCGGGAGGGGTGGTTCCGCGAGGATCTGTATTATCGCCTGAATGTATTCTGCATAGAGTTGCCGCCGCTGCGGGAGCGTGCCGAATCGGTGCCGGAACTGGCCCGTCATTTTCTCGACAAGGCCCGGAAGAAACTCAATAAAACCATCGCCGGCATCGAAGACCGGGCTGTCAAAGCCATGCAGCACTACCCCTGGCCCGGCAATATCCGTGAAATGCAGAATGTCATCGAACGGAGCGCAGTCCTGGTCAAAGACGGCGTCATCAGGCTGGAAAATTTACCGACTATTTTTGTCGATACCTACGAATCCTGTCTCGATATAGACGTCAATCGTCGCCGGGTCTCATTCAAGGCGGAGCGAGAACTGCAGGTCGCCCGCACCGAGAAGAATATCATCGTGCGCTATCTCGAAGAGAGCGACGGAAACGTTGCCAAAGCGGCCCGCACCGCGAATCTTCCCCGGCGAACCTTTTACCGTCTGCTCGAAAAGCACGGCATCGAAGTTGTCCGTCGTTCAAAACCTGCTCCCCGTTAGTCCATATCCCTCTTCACTCCACCTCTCCGGGACAGGCACGGCACCTGTTTCAAAATAGTGTATACTTTTGGCCACCAGTGCGCCGTTTTTGGCACATGTATTGCCACCTTAACCAACCGGCTCTTTAACGTCCTGTTGTAACATGCTGTATTTCAAGCTGTTTATTTTGTTCGTCACACTTGGCATGCTATTGGCTAGTGTATACGTCATATTCGTTCATACGAACTCGAAGCAAATCCATAAAAAAACAGAGAGGTGTATTACCATGGGAAGAATGAGAGAAAATCCACGCTACAATGTCATTTCAATGAGGGTGAGCGACGAAGAGCGCGATCACCTGGAAAACCTGATGAAAACAACTCACAAAAGCATTTCGGATATCATGCGCGAGGCGATGGAGTATTTTTCTGCCCACTACGAGCAGGACGAACTGGGACGCAAGGCCGCATAGTCACGCGTTATGTTGTCACCTGAACGCAGAGAGGCGAGGATTCATATCCTCGCCTCTCTGCGTTTACGTCAGTCAAAAACGGTTCAATTGATGATGATTTCAAACTGTTCCTGATGGAACCCCGGTTTGGCACGCACCGTGATCCTTTTTTTGAATTTCTTTTCCAGCTCTTCAAGTCCGCGGCGCTCCTCGTCATAGAGGAGATCGGCAACCTGCGGATGAACGGTCACCGTTGCCTTGGTGCCCCGGATATCAAGCATTTCACGCCGCAATTCGCGGAAGATTTCATGACAGACGGTTATTTTTGACTTGATGTAGCCGCGCCCTTCACAGTAGCTGCACGGTTCACACATCATGCGGCTGATATTCTCACGTACCCGTTTTCTGGTCATCTCCACCAGTCCGAGCTCGGATATTTTCAGAATATTGGTCTTCGACTTGTCCGCTTTCAGAGCCTCTTCCAGCGCCCCATAGACCTTCTCACGGTTGACCTCTTTTTCCATGTCGATAAAGTCTATGATGATGATCCCGCCGATGTTCCGCAAACGGAGTTGATACGCGATCTCCTTGACCGCCTCCAGGTTGGTCTTCAGGATGGTGTCTTCCAGGTTGTGTTTACCCACGAAACGGCCGGTATTGACATCGACAGCGCTCAAGGCTTCGGTCTGCTCGATGATGATATAGCCACCCGACTTGAGCCAGACTTTTCTCCCCAGAGCGCGGCTTATTTCGACTTCCAGACCGTAATGATCGAAGATCGGCTCTTCCTCGTCATACAGCTCGATCGTATATTTCATCTTTGACGCAAAGGTCGAAATGAAACGCACAATCCGGTCGTAATCAACCTGTGAATCGACAACGATTTTATCGACCTGTTCGGTGACAATATCGCGGACCACTTTCTGGACGACATCAAGATCCGAATGGAGCAGCGACGGCACCGCACCCTTCGCCTGACGGCTGGATATATCCTCCCACAGGGTGGTCAGGTACTGCATATCGGCGATCAGATCCTCTTCGCTCTTTCCTTCCGAAACGGTCCTGACGATGTACCCGGAACCGGGCTTCTTGAGGCGTTCGACGATCTCCCGCAACCGCTCGCGCTCTGCTTCGTCCTCTATCCGCCGTGAAATGCCGATATGGTCAACCGTCGGCATATAGACCAGATGCCGTCCCGGCAGGGAAATATGAGAGGTAATGCGGGCGCCCTTGGTGCCGAGCGGTTCCTTGGATATCTGCACCAGCAGCTCCTGTCCCTCCTGCAGCAGATCCTCAATCGGATGGAGCGGACGGAACTCGGAACGGTCATTGCCATCAGACTCTTCAACCGTCTCTTCAACGGGCTCATCATCCTTTTTGCTGCCGGAATACAGCAGCGACTCATACTCCTCGATAGCATCGAACACATCGGCAACGTAGAGGAAAGCTGCTTTCTCCAGGCCGATATCCACGAAAGCGGCCTGCATCCCGGGCAGTACGCGGATGACACGGCCTTTGTAAATATTGCCCACAATTCCCTTTTCGCGGCTCCGCTCGATATACAGTTCGGCGATGGTGCCGTTCTCAATCAGCGCGATGCGGGTTTCGTGGGAAGCGGCATTAATAACCAGTTCTGCTCCCATGGTGATTTTCTCCATTTGACTGAAAATATATGTAAATAAAATGTCTGTAATTATTATTAGTACGTTAAAAGATATTTTCTGCGGTATTTTGCGGAGAATATCTTCGTTAGCGCACGTATCCTGTTTATCGGGACGGGATGAAGATAACTTCCAGCTTTTCAACCTGGAGGTCATCACCCTGAAGCTCCCCATTGCCGGTTATGGCCCGGGCAAACTCGACCGGCTTGCCCCTCCTGGCAACCAGCTCCACCGTCTGCATGTCGGCAGAGAGTGAAACCGTTTCTCCCCTCAGGTCGACCGTTGTGGTCTGTCCCTTCTTGGTCCGCTGAATGGCAAACGTATCATGTGCCAAAAACCGCACACACTGTTTCTGCAGTTCGGCCGGGTCGGCGCCGGCAACCGTTATCCGATAGCGGGTGGCGTCAATCAGGGTCGAGATGGATGGAGATTTGGCGTCAACCTCCTCCGACTCCAGAATCCGCAACCCTTCCGGCAGCACCGCATTAAGACGCTCCTGAACCTCCAGCGGCGATATGCCGGAAACGACGAACATATCCATGTATTCCGCCTGGGACTCAACCCCTACCGACGTTGCCGTTCCGAATGAGAAGCGGGGATGGGGATGAAAGCCGAGCGAAAAAAGGATCGGCACCTCCCCCCTGCTGACGGCGCGGGTAAAGACGGTGATCAGTTCGAGGTGGCTCAGATAGCGCATGACGCCGACCTTGGAAAACCTGAGGCGCATCCGGGCTGCAACCGGCTCTTCAGACGGGATGTCCGGGCGCGGCGGCAGAGTCGCCTGCTGGGAAACCCGGTTGGCCACTACAGTGAAATCGCAGACGCCGCAGGCGGTGCAGCTGCCGTCACGGCAATCCTTCGTCGCCGCTTCTTGAAGCGCCCGTTCACGCTCGGCCAGCAGAAACTCGCGGGTCACGCCGCAGTCAAGGTGGTCCCACGGCAGGACTTCATCAAGCTCCCGGCGGCGCAGGTACCATTCCGGCTCGACAGCGCAGTCGGCAAACGCCTGCAGCCAGCGCTCCAGGGAAAAATGCTCGCGCCAGCCGTCAAAGCGGCAGCCGAGCTCGACGGCACGTATCAGGACCGGCGCCAGTCGCCGGTCTCCGCGGGCAAAGACCCCTTCCATGAACGAAAGCGGCGCATCCTGCCATTTGAATTTCAGCTTGCGCTTTTTGAGGTCGCAATGAAGCTGATACTGGAGTTCGGTGGTTTCCCCGGTGGAAATCTGAGGCTCCCACTGGAATGGTGTATGCGCCTTTGGGACGAACGTGCTGACGGCAACATTGACATCGCCGGCAACGCCGCTCCCTTTGGCCTGATCCTTGACCTGACGCGCCAGCGTCGCGATCTGGGCAACATCGTCAGCCGTTTCACCCGGCAGCCCGATCATGAAGTAGAGCTTGATCAGGCGCCAGCCGGCCTGGTAGATTGCGGCAGCGCCGGCAATCAGGTCGGCCTCGGTAATCCCCTTGTTGATGACCCGCCGCATCCGGTCGCTTCCCGCCTCGGGAGCCAGGGTAAAACCGGTCTTACGCACTTTTTTGATCTGATCGATCAGCTCATCCGACAGGCTGCCGACCCGCAGGGAGGGGAGCGAAACGGCCACCCGGTCCTCGGCATAGCGCGCCATCAGTTCGGTTACCAACGGGGTAACGCAGGAATAATCGCCGGTCGAGAGTGACAGCAGCGATATTTCATCATACCCGGTGGCTTTGAGCGATTTTTCCACAAGGTTCAGAATCGTTTCCGGAGAGCGCTCGCGCAGCGGGCGGTACACATAACCGGCCTGACAGAAACGGCAGCCGCGGGTGCAGCCACGAGCGATTTCCACCGCAACCCGGTCATGGATCGTCTTCATAAACGGAACGACCGGGGAATCGGGATAGGGAGCCGCGTCGAGATCCGCCAGAAAGCGGCGGCGGACGGACGCATAGCCGGGCTTGAGAGGGATGACCGCCGACAGGGTCCGGTCGGGAGCGTACTGCGGTTCAAAGAAAGAAGGGATGTAGACCCCTTCGATGGCGGAGAGGCGCTCCAGCAGCCCGGCTTTGTTCTCGCCCGATTTTTTTGATTCCAGCACCGCCCGGGCGATTTCCAGTACGGCTTCCTCCCCATCCCCCAGCAGCACCGCGTCAAAAAAAGGCGCCAGCGGTTCCGGATTATACGCGCAGGGGCCGCCGGCAATGATCAGCGGAAAACACTCCTCCCGGTCGCGTGCCAGGAGCGGAATACCGCCCAGGCGGAGCATGTTCAGTATGTTGGTATAGGAAAGTTCGTACTGCAGGGTGAAGCCGATAATATCGCAGGCGGCCAGGGGGGTGGCAGTTTCAAGTGTCGCCAGCGGGGCACCCGCGGCACGCATCTGTGCCTCCATGTCCGGCCAGGGGGCAAAGACACGCTCCGCGGCAATCCCTTCGACCTCATTGAGGAGGTGATACAGGATCTTCAGCCCGAGGTGGCTCATGCCGACTTCATACACATCAGGGAAAGCAAGGGCAAAGCGCAGATCGGCGGCATCCTTGCGGATGGAGCCCATTTCGCCCCCCATATAGCGGGCAGGTTTTTCGACAGCGAGAAGATTCATTAGTAAATTTCAGTTCTTGTGCAGGATATAGAGGGTCTGGAACTATAGCAAATTGGTCGGGTCTATGCAAGGGAAATAGCTGTTTTTATGACTTTTTGGCTGGAGATACTGCCGACCCTTGCGCTTTTGATCGATGGTGATTATTATTCAATTATCCGTCATAATCGGGATACTGAACGTCGTACGAGGTCACCATGAATACACTGAAAACCACATTACTGATGGCTACCCTGACGGTACTTCTGGTACTGGTCGGCGGCGCAATCGGCGGCCGGGGGGGGATGACCGCCGCCTTTCTGCTGGCTGGCGGGATGAACTTCTTTTCCTACTGGTTCTCCGACAAGATTGTGCTCCGGATGTACGGGGCGCAGCCGATCGAGGAACGGGACAATCCGCGCTTCTACGGGATCGTGCGAACCCTTGCCGCACGGGCGGGCCTGCCGATGCCGAAGGTGTATCTCATTCAGGACGACAGCCCGAACGCCTTTGCAACCGGGCGCAACCCGGACCACGCCGCGGTCGCGGCTACAACCGGTATCATGCGGCTCCTCACCGATGAGGAACTGGCCGGCGTCATGGCCCATGAGCTGGGACACGTCAAAAATCGCGATATATTGATCTCCACAATTGCAGCCACCTTTGCCGGTGCAATCACCTACCTGGCCCATATGGCACAGTGGGGCGCCATGTTCGGCGGCAGCCGGGGAGACGACGACGAAGGAGGGGGCATCTTCGGCATGCTCTTCATGGCAATTCTGGCCCCGATTGCCGCCATGCTGGTGCAAATGGCCATCTCCCGCTCGCGCGAATTCGGCGCCGACGCCGCCGGAGCGCACATCAGCGGCAATCCGCTCTCCCTTGCCCGGGCACTGCAGAAGCTGGAACTGGGAAGTCAGCAGATCCCGATGAACGCCAATGCCGCCACCGCCCATATGTTTATCGTCAACCCGCTGACCGGCGGCGGGATGATGTCACTCTTCTCCACTCATCCCCCTATTCCGGAACGTGTCCACCGACTGGAAGACATCTCGAGGACACATGATTATTAGACGCGCCGAGAAAGGCACCTCCACTGCAAACCCCCGTCAAGCCGCCTGCGAAACCCTTCTGCGCATCAGAAAAGAGGGAGGGTTCGCCGATCGGCTGATCGATATCGAACTTTCGAGCGGCGAATTGAGCGGACCGGACCGGGGGCTGTACGCCGAGCTGGTATTCGGCGTGCTGCGGCGACAGGGGACTCTGGACCATATCCTCCAGCAGCTGCTTGAAAAACCGATGATCGAGCTTGATCCGCTGGCGCTGGTCATTCTGCGGATCGGCCTCTATCAGCTGACCTGCCTCGATCGTATTCCCGAGTCGGCCGCCGTCAACGAATCGGTCAACCTGGCAAAGCTGATCACTCCAGGAACCAGCGGGCTGATCAATGCCGTCCTGAGAAACTACCTCAGGCGGCGCGACACGATCACCTTTCCCGATATGGCCGCCAATCCTGCAGCTGCGATAGCGGCCCGGCATTCACAGCCGGAGTGGCTGGCGGAACAGTGGATCGAGCAACTCGGCGCAGCCGAGGCGCAGCAGCTGGCAGAGGCTTCTTCACAGCAGCCCCCGCTGACGCTGCGGGTCAACACGCTCCGCTGCGATCGCGACCATCTGCTGCGGGAGTTCGAAAAGCAGGGCATTGAAGCGGTCCCCTGCCGTTTTTCACCCGACGGCATTGCACTTGCCGGACGCCACACGGTCAGCACCCTTCCCGGTTTTGAGGCCGGCCTGTTCGCCGTGCAGGATGAGGCATCGCAGCTGGCGGGACGGCTGCTGGGCGCCGAACCGGGCGAACGGGTCTGGGACGCCTGCTGCGCCCCCGGCGGCAAAACCTGCCACATCGCCCAGCTGATGGATGATCGCGGCGAATTGATCGCCACCGACATCTCCCGCTCGAAATTGACGCTTGTGCAGGACAGCCTCCGGCGCCTCGGCATCAGCTCCGTTTCTACGGCGGTTGCCGACCTGCACCAGCCCGACACCTTCCCTGACGGCTACTTTGACCGCATCCTGCTGGACGCTCCCTGTTCCGGGCTCGGGGTTATCCGCCGGAATCCGGAGGCAAAATGGCGTCTCTTTTCCGGCGATATCACCCGTCTGGCGGCCGTACAGAAAACCCTGCTCAAGAACGCCGCGGTCAAGCTGAAGCCGGGGGGTACTCTGCTCTATTCAACCTGCTCAACGTCAGATGCCGAAAATGAGCAGGTAGTGGAGGATTTCCTTTTGCGCCACCCCGGCTTCGTGCTGGAAAACCTGAATGACCTCTTTCCCGAATGGAGCCGGCTGATCGAGTTTTACGGCATGTTCAGGGTCTGGCCGCACCGTCACGGCATGGACGGCTTCTTCGCCGCACGAATCAGACGAATACAATAGAATCCGGGAGTCCCTGCATGAAAAAAATCGCACCATCCATCCTGTCTGCCGACTTTTCACGGCTTGGCGATGAAATCCGGGCCGTCGAAGCGGCCGGCGCCGACTACATCCATATCGACGTCATGGACGGGCATTTCGTCCCCAACATCACGATCGGCCCGCTGATCGTCGAAGCCGCCCGCAGGGTGACGACCCTGCCGCTGGATGTGCATCTGATGATCGAGAATCCCGATCGGTATATCCCCGATTTTGCCGCCGCCGGTGCCGATATCATCGTCGTGCACGCCGAAGCGACCAACCATCTGCATCGCAGCATTCAGCTGATCAAATCCTTCGGGAAGAGAGCCGGGATTTCGCTCAATCCGGCCACCCCGCTGAATGTTCTCGATTACATCATCGACGATCTGGATCTGGTGCTGCTGATGACTGTCAACCCCGGGTTTGGCGGCCAGGGCTTCATTGAAGCCTGCCTGCCAAAGGTCCATTCATTGCGGGCGATGCTCGACCGGCGCGGTTCCGAGGCGGAACTGGAAGTTGACGGCGGGGTCAAGCCGGCCAATATTGCCCGGATTTCCCACGCCGGGGCGGACGTTTTTGTCGCCGGCAGCGCCGTCTTCGGGGCGCCTGATTATGCGGCCGAAATTTCGGAGATGAAGCGCCTGGCTCAGGAACCGCTGCTCTGATTTTATTCGGATTCCCGCAGAGATAGCCGTTTTAATAATTGAGTTTAGAGACCGGTTAGGCTACACTTTCGTGTCATGTCCTCCAGCGTACTAATCATAGATGATTCAATTACCGTCCGGGAACAGATCATCAGGACTCTGGAGTCGGTTTCTCTCTTCACCCGCTATTACGAAGCAGAGGACGGCCTGGAAGGGTTTAAAATGCTGCTCTCCTCTCCCGTGGACATCATTCTGTGCGATCTGGAGATGCCGCGCATCGATGGTTTCAAATTCCTGAGCATGCTTAAAGCGCGGCCGGATCTCCAGGATGTCCCGGTTATCATCCTGACCGGCATGAACGACCGGGAGCGCAAGATCAAGGGGCTTGAGCAGGGCGCCAGCGACTACATCACCAAGCCGTTTGACCATGAAGAGCTGGTAGCCCGGGTTAAAGTTCACCTCAAGATCAAAAAACTGCAGGATGAGCTGAAGCGCTCCAACGAACTGCTGCTGGAGCTTTCCAACACCGATCATCTGACCGGACTCTTTAACCGCCGCTCCATGATGGAAGCACTGTATAAAGAGGTGCATCGCAGCATTCGCAAGGGGGGGGATCTGTCCCTGATCCTGCTTGATATCGACAATTTCAAGCAGGTTAACGACACGTTCGGCCATCTTCAGGGGGATGTCGTGCTGCAGATGATGGCTTTGCTGCTGCAGAAGGAGTTGCGCAGCTACGACTGTGCCGCCCGCTACGGCGGCGAGGAATTTGTCGCCATCCTGCCGGATTCGTCTCTAAAAGAATCCCTTTTCGTGGCGGAGCGGATCCGTCTTGCGGTTCAGAACACCAGGTTCAGCGGCCCGCTTGCCAAACTCGGACTGACCGTAAGTCTGGGGGTTGCCAGTTTTTCCAGGGAGCACTCCCCTACCGTCGACGGCTTTATCAAAATGGCTGACGATGCCCTGTATCGTGCTAAAGCCAACGGCAGAAACCGGATTGAATTCCATGATCCGGAAGAAGCGGACATTTCCACCTCCGGTGCCCCCCCAATCAACTAGTCAGCAGACACGGGGCTCAAACGCCATCTGCCTCCAGTCTGTTCGCGCCTGAAGGGCGGTGACACTCGTTTATTCACGGTACAAAGGATTATTGATGACCATATATTTCAGGTTTTTCACAGCAGGCATAGTCGTGCTCTGCAGCACCCTGGCCGCCATGGCTGCCCCGTTCGGGAAAATTGATGCTCCGCAACTCTCCGAGCGCTGGTTCGGCATTTATGTTAACAGCGACCGGGTCGGATTCTACCGGCAACGGATCGACAAGACCGAGGACGGTTACCGGATCGAGGGAAACGGCAGCGTTCGAATGAAAGTAATGAGCTTCTCCAAAGAGGCATCAACGCGTGAAACATACCTGGTTTCAAAAAACCTGGCGCTCAGGTCATTTGATGTTGATCAGACCATCAATGGTTCATCGTCGCACGTCAGCGGCAAGGTCAGCGGCAGTGCCATCCATATAAAAAGTGACGTGCACGGCACCATAACCGATAAAATACTCAAATTCAAAGGGGAGGTCTATCCCGGCCCCGCTCTTAATTTCTATCCGTTGATGCGTACGGTGGCCTCTGGGTCGTCGTATAAAATCCAGGCGTTCGACCCGGAGGAGCTGAAGATCAGGGAGATACAGGTCACGGTTCTGGGTGAGGAGAAGACGAGCGGTGGTCTGCCGGCCCTCAAGCTCCGCAACAATCTCTATCCCTTTGTGAACAATGATATCTGGGTCGACGGGCAGGGCAATACGCTCGAGGAATCGGTCCGGGAAGGCCTGGTAACGATAACGGCGGAACAACCCAAGGCCCTCGGCTCTTTTATCGGTGATTGGGCGCTTGCCAAGAAGGATCTGATTTATGACTTCAGCCTGGTGCGTGTACAGCCGCCGATCAAGGATGTAAAGAAGTTGACCGGACTGGCGATCGAGATCAGCGATTGGAGTGATGCTCTGCCGCTGCTGCAGGGGGGGGGGCAGCAGGCTGAAAAAACTGGCAATGGGCGGGTTGTTTTCAAAACCGGTTCACTGGCACGGACATCCCCTGAACCGCCACCGCAAAAACCGGCAGAGTGGCAGCTGAAGCCGGCTGAAAAGATCGAGTCCGATGCCCCTGAGATCATGGCCCAGGCCAGGCTGATTGCTGCGGGGGCGAAAAGCCGGGAAGAGCTTTCCAAGGCCCTGGCGTCCTGGACAGCGGAGTGGCTGAAAGACACGATTGATGACGGGGGCAGTGCCGCCACCAGCTTCAGGTCGAAGAGCGGCAACTGCCAGACACACGCCCGTCTTTACACTGCACTGGCGCGGGCTTCCGGCATTCCAACCCGTTTTGTTTCCGGCCTGGTATATCTGGAGGGGAAGGGTTTTCTCTATCACAGCTGGGCCGAGAGTTTCATCGGAGATCGCTGGGTTTCGGTTGACCCGACCTACAACCAGTTCCCGGCGGATTCCACCCATCTGAAGCTGCTTGAAGGGCATCTGCCGGAAGATCTGGCGCCGATCGTTGCCATCATCGGCCGGATCAGGATAACCGTTCTGGAAGCAGCGTACCTGTAGATTCCGTACTGACAGTTCATGGTTCCGGACAGGATGCTTTGTGATGGTGAGCGGGACAGTGTTGCCGGATATGCCGTTAAATCCGGTAACAGGCGGTGCAATCGACATGACAGCTGACCGGCTGGCGGTCTGATAACGGGAGCATTAAAATCGCTGCTGATACGCCGCCACAAGCCCCCGTAATGCCTTCTTCATGCCGCGCTTCCACGGCCCCACCGCTACCATGCGCAGATTTTCCGGGGCGAAGAGAGCGCGGGCGGTTTCCTGAAGATCGGCAGCAG
>JBAVTM010000076.1:0-10110 GCA_049696195.1 Desulfuromonadaceae bacterium
GAATTGATACGGGGTGCCCTTCTTGCTGTCGCGCAGCTTGACTACCTGAGATGTGCCGGTTTTTCCCGCCACTTTAACGTCATATAGTCTGGCTGCAACGCCGGTGCCGCCCGGCTCATTGACTACCGCCAGCATCCCCTGCTTGACCAGTCGGTACGCTTCTTTGGAAAAGGGCGCGTTGCCGATGATTTCGGTTTTGGTATCGATGAGTGTCTTTCCGTCGGCATCAACAATCCGTTTTACAAGATGGGGACGATATATTGTCCCTTCATTGGCAATCGTTGCGGTCATGGAAGCCAGCTGAATCGGGGTCAGAAGAACAGCTCCCTGCCCGATTGCGACCGAGAGGGTTTCGCCCTGAAACCACCGTTTGCCGAAACGCTTCTGTTTCCATTCCGCTGTCGGGATGAGTCCGCTCCGCTCGTTCAGCAACTCAACACCGAGAGGCTCCCCCAGTTTGAAGGCGCGGGCGGCCGCTGCTATTTTATCGACACCCAGCTTTTCACCCAGCTGGTAATAAAACACATCGCATGATTCCCGTAGAGATTTGCGCAGATCGGTAGTCCCGTGCCCTTTTTTGTTCCAGCACTTGAATGTGGATGTTCCCAGATCGTAACTTCCGTTGCAATTGATCGATGTTGAACCGTTGATTTTGTTATCCTGAAGTCCTGCCAGAGCGGTAATCATCTTGAAGGTGGAACCGGGGGGGTACTGGCCGCTGAGCGCCTTGTTTTCAAGTGGGTGGCGTTTGTCGTCCAGATACCCTTGCCAGACGTCTGCGGGCAATTTACCGCCGAAAAGGGAAGGATCAAAACCGGGGTTGCTGACGAAAGCCAGTATTTCCCCGTTCGTTACATCCATGGCAACCGCGGCGCCGGCCTGATCACCAAACGCCTGTTCGGCCTGTTTCTGAACCGCTGCATCGATCGTCAACATCACGCTGTTGCCGACAGTCGGATGGCTTTCGGAAATGGTCCGTAATACCCTCCCCCGCGCATCAACTTCAAGCTGTCGCCCGCCGTCGGCGCCATGCAGCTCTTTTTCCAGGGCGCGCTCAATACCGTTTTTACCGATATAATCTCCGGAGTTATATTCTTCAAACCCGCTTGTATTCAGCTCGGATTCGGAGACTTCGCCGATATAGCCGAGCAGATGGGCAGCAAGCTGGCTGCTGGCGTATTCCCGAACCGGTTTCATCTCGATTTCGATGCCGGGTAACCGCAAACGGTTCTCTTCAACAATTTCTACGTGGTCACGGGTGATGTTGGAAGCCAGAACGATCGGGTAGTATTTGGCACGCCCCTTGTTCTTATCCCACCGTTCCGCCATATCCGCCCGATCAAGCCCCAACAGACCGGAGAGTAACGTGAGAAGCGTCTCTTTATCCGTAACTTCCTGCGGAACGACCGCAAGACTGAATGAGGGGCGGTTGCTGACCAGAACTGCGCCGGTACGGTCCAATATGGCGCCGCGGGAGGCGGCTACCGGCACGAAACGGAGCCGGTTGTTTTCCGACATGGCGTAATAATCGTCGGCTCTCAATATCTGCAGGTGCCACAACCGTATTACCAGGAACAGGAACGTGATTCCGACCACAAACGAGAGCACCAGCACCCGCTGTTTAGACTCCAGTAATTCACGGACAAAGCGGCGCTCCTTCATGGCGTTTCCAGCTGGCAATCAAATCCTGGAAATGCTGTAACGATCGAGGCAATAAAAGCATTGACCAGAATGCGCGGGAACAAGTCTGAAAGCATGGAATAAGCGATTCCGGGGGACGACGTAAACAGGACGGTCAGGAACAGATTCAGCGTGAATCCGGCAAGAGTGACGCCGACGACCGTCAGGACGAACAGGATGGCGCTGTCGGCATACAGACGGTCTGACATACTCTTGATAGCGAAAAACGAAATCAGAAAGCTAGCGGCATTAAGGCCGAAGTACAGGCCACTGAAGACATCGTCGAGCATGCCAAGCAGCCAGGCCAGAGGCGCCCCCACCTCCGATGATGTGCGCAGGGCGATAAAAACCATGATGACGAGTAACAGGTCGGGTTTGAAGGGTGGCAGTAGAAAAACAGGGAACAGTGACACCTGGACGACAATTGACGCGAGGACGAGACAAAAAAACAGCAGAGCGGTGCGTCTACTCATAACCACCCCGTTGCACAACCAGAACCTCTTCAAGATGGGAGAGGTTGACGGCAGGGCGAATCGACACGGTCTGGAAAATCCCGTATTCCCCGCGTTTAACCATGGTAACCTCGCCAATCGGAAGGCCCTTTAAAAAAACTCCGCCGATTCCGGATGTTATAACCGCATCGCCGACTTTAACATCTTCTTCGCGGGTCGTGAATTCAAGAGAGCAGAGCATCTCCCCCTTGCCTTTGACGACCCCCCGTGCGCGGGAACGCTGGATTGTCGCAGAAATGCCGCTGACGTGGTCTGTCAGCATAAGAACGCGCGCGGTTGAGGAGGAAACCTTGACGGTCTGACCGACAACGCCGTCGGCAGAAAGCACCGCCATTCCTTCGCGAATACCGTTTGAACTGCCGCGATTGATCACCAGTGTCCGGAACCATGAGGTGACGTCCTCGCCGATGACGGTTGCAGCGATGGTCGGCTCCCTGACGCTCTTTTTCATATCCAGCAGCCTCTCAAGGCGCTGGTTTGCGAGAACCGCCTCATTCCCTTCCAGCACCCGCAGATTGAGACTGCGGATATCATCTCGCAGCCGCATGTTTTCTCGATGGGTATCGACCAGCAGTATATAGCTGTCCCGAATGTCTTCGAAAAAACCGCTTATCCGGGAAACCGGCCGGAGGAGAGGTGACAATACGCCGAGAACCGAACGTTCAATGACATTCGCCTCCCGATTGCGGGGAACATTCAGCGAAAAAACCAGCAGGGCAGCAAGGATGCCGATGCCGGTCAAGAGCGGATACATATATTTTTTTAAAAAGTCCATGGGATCGATCTCACTCTGCTCTTGTTACATCCCGCATAATTCGGCTTCATCATAGACCCGCTGGAGATAATCCTTGTAAGATGAGTTGGGAGTCGCTTCAATAACGTCTTTCATCTGCGGGCAATCGATAAAACCGCGTCGAAGCGCGATCTCTTCAAGACAGGCAATCTTCAAGCCCTGCCGTGATTCGATTGTTTCTATAAAGATGCTTGCCTCCAGCAAACTCTTATGCGTGCCGGTGTCAAGCCAGGCGATACCGCGTCCAAGGCGCTCGACCATTAATTTGCCGCGCCGCAGATATTCCAGATTTACATCGGTGATCTCCAGCTCGCCACGAGGTGATGGCTTTATGGATTTTGCAACAGAAACGATGTCTTTGTCGTACAGATACAGACCGGGCACTGCATAATGCGATTTGGGGCGCAGCGGTTTCTCCTCGATGCTGAGAACGGTACCGTTTGCATCGAAGGCAACGACTCCATAGCGTTCCGGGTCGACGACCTGATATCCGAAGACCCGCGCTCCGGTCGTAAATTCAGATACGATCTTGTCGAGGTTCATTTTCCCATAGAATATATTATCCCCCAGAATCAGGCAGACCGGCTGGTTGTCAATAAACTCCTCACCGACCAGAAACGCCTGGGCAATTCCCTTCGGCTCCGGCTGCACCATGTAGGAAATCGTTACTCCCCACCGGGAGCCATCTCCAAGCAGCGCCTTGAAACGGGGCGTGTCGTGCGGAGTGGAGATCAGCAGGATCTCCTTTATTCCCGCGGTCATCAGTGTTGCCAGCGGATAATAGATCATCGGTTTGTCATAGACCGGCTGCAGCTGTTTACTGGCGACCAGTGTCAGGGGGAAGAGACGACTGCCGGACCCTCCCGCCAGAATTATTCCTTTTTTTATGCCGTGGGACATACCGGACACCTCGCATTTGATTCGTGTCTGTCTAGGTAGCATGTTATCCGGAGCGGTGTCAAATCGGATCGATACCTCAGAGCAGGCATTTAACCGCCGAGAGCAGATCATCACAGATGGTCGTCAGGGGCCCGACGCAGTGCTCCGCGTCTGCGCCGTATCCGGTGCGCACAAGAACAGTGCGGCATCCTGCGGCCATTCCCGCTTCAATATCGGCCAGTTTGTCGCCGATCATGGTCGAATCTTCCAGGTCTATGTCATGGCGCGCGGCAGCCTCCTGCAACATCCCCGGCAACGGTTTCCGGCAATTGCACGGGAGCGCATAACTGCCTCGACCGGCCGGGTGGTGCGGGCAGTAGAGCCAGACATCAACGTGCGCACCGTAGCGTTCCAGTTCCCGATCAATATGGCGATGCAGCTCTTCGACATCATCTTCCGTGTAAAAGCCCCGTGCAACGCCGGACTGATTGGTTACCACGACGACCATGATTCCGGCCTGATTGAGTAAACGAATCGCTTCCGCCGCGCCCGGGATAAATTCAAAATCCTCCGCTTGATACAGGTACTCTTTTTCGATATTGATGGTGCCATCCCTGTCGAGAAATACCGCGCGCTTCATCAATCCCTCCGCAACATTTGTTTCATGATATTAACCTGCTGATTTAGTGAGCAATTCATTCAGAGAAGCATTGACAACATGACACTGAAACAACTATAACACCCCTTATCAACATAAAGGGAGATCTGTTCCGTGATCAAGACCAATAATCTCAAAATTACCGGCATCACTCCAATAATCGCACCGGCCGACCTGCGCCAGGTTTTCCCCCTGTCGGAAAAAGACCGGGCCTTTGTCAGCAGAAGCAGAGAACAGATAAAGGAGATCATCCAGCGCAGGGACAAGCGGCTGATGGTGGTCGTCGGTCCCTGCTCGATTCACGACACTGAAGCAGCCATCGAATATGCCGGAAGATTGGCGGCGCTTTCGCGTAAAGTCGATGATCAGCTCCTGTTGGTCATGCGGGTTTATTTTGAGAAGCCACGCACGACTGTCGGCTGGAAGGGGGTGATCAACGATCCGGACATGAACGGTACCCATCTCATTTCCAAGGGGCTCGGCATTGCCCGCGGCCTGCTCAGCCGCATGACAACGCTTGAGGTTCCGGTCGCCAACGAAATGCTTGATCCGATCACTCCGGAATATGTGGCGGATCTTATCAGCTGGGGGGCAATCGGCGCCCGTACCACCGAATCCCAAACCCACCGGGAACTGGCCAGCGGCCTCTCCTTTCCGATCGGCTTCAAGAACGGCACCGACGGCAACCTGCAGATCGCCATTGATGCGATGAAGGCTGCACAACACTCTCACAGCTTCCTCGGCATCAACCGGGAGGGGCGGACTTCCATTATTCAAACCAGCGGCAATCCGGATGTGCATATCGTGCTACGGGGCGGATCGAAAAGAGTCAACTATCACCCCGAGGATATTGCACATACTGAAGAACAGCTGGGTAAAAACGGCCTGCTGCCGACCATAATGGTTGACTGCAGCCACGGAAATTCAAACAAGGACTATCAGAAGCAGCCGGAGGTTCTGGAGTGCGTTGTCGATCAACTGCTTGCCGGAACCAGTTCAATCTCCGGGGTCATGATTGAAAGCAATCTGGAAGCCGGTAGCCAGAAGATTCCATCTGATATCAGCCAGCTGAAATACGGTGTTTCGATAACCGATGCCTGTATTGACTGGGCCACGACGGAAAAAATTCTGCTGAACGCCCACGCCAGACTGCAAAAAAAGAAATAATATTTATGCGGGGTCGCACGCGGTGCGCCTCTATTCGTACATCATCCGCATTCCGCCGGCAGCCCGTCCCAGCGGCCCGTTGAACGTCCCCTCTGCCCCTTCGACCAGCAGATCAAGGTAATTGATCTGCTTTTTCGGCGGCAGCAGCAGCTCCGGATCACCTTTAATACCGGCCTGCCTCCCCGCCTCATCTATCGCATCCTGCAGGGTCCCCAGACGGTCCACCAGTTTGTGTCCCATGGCCTGCTCTCCGGACAGTATCCTGCCGTCGGCGATTTTACGTACATCGTCAATCGGCAACCGGCGCCCTTCCGCAACCGCCCTGACAAACTGCTGATGGGTATTGTTGATCACCGACTGCAGCATGGCGCGATCCTCTGCAGACAACCGACGGACCGGGGAACCGGAGTCCTTGTATTTTCCGGTTTTCAGCGAGTAGGACTTGATCCCCAGTTTATCCATCAGCGATTCAATGTTGGAAAGCTTAAGAATGACCCCGATGCTGGCGGTAATGGTACCCGGGTTCGCATAAATCATGGTTGCAGGTGCAGAAATATAATACCCGCCGGAAGCCGCAAGGCTGCCCATCGAGACAATTATCTTCTTCCTGGCGGCAAACTTTTTAACCTCGGCGTATATCTCCTGTGACGGGGCAACAATTCCGCCGGGAGAGTCAACGCGCAGTACAACGGACTTGACGGAGTCCTGCTTAAGGAAATATCTCAACTGCCTGATCGTTTCCTTGGAGTCGAGAATCATCCCCTTTACCTCGACCAGGCCGACCCCCTCTCTGCTCAGTAAATGGCTCTTTTCGGAGCCGATTATCGTTGCCGCTATTTTCACGGAGAGCGCAAACAGAACCGCAAGCGATAAGAGTACTGCGGCGGCGATTATCACAATTTTCTTTGACATATGCAGGCACCTTGTGACGCTTTTTATCTTTAGAGAAGAAAAAACTTCTGGTACAGTCAGACAATGAAAGTTCTTGTCATATCGGATACTCACGGCAACGCGAACCGTGCTTTTAGAGCCCACACCCTTTCCGAACCGGTTGATGCGATCATACATCTGGGGGATGGGGCTGCAGATGCTGATTTGTTGCGCGAAGCACTCGACATTCCGGTCATTAACGTTGCCGGCAACTGTGATCCCGGTTCAGATGCGCCGCGTGAACAGGTGTGGGAGTGCGAGGGAAAACGGATTCTGTTGACTCACGGCGATCTGTATCAGGTCAAGAGAGGGCTTGAGAGGTTACGGCAGAGAGCGGAGGAAATAGGTGCTGACGCGGTTTTATTCGGCCACACTCACCAGGGGGTGCTGGAAAATCATGCGGGCCTGCTGTTGGTAAACCCCGGTGCACTCTCACAAGCCGGCCATCACCGCAGTTATGCCGTACTGACTATTACGCCTGATGGTATAACCCCGCGGCATTACGATATCGATTAATACGTATCGCGTTTCGGGGCTGAAAAGGTGGAAACCTGTCCTGCGTTCCGTGGCAGAGAACGGCTTCAGAAACGCACGGTTCCTGTTTATCCGCGCTACGCGTCACCTTCCCTGTTCAATGCCTCCCGCCCCTTGTGAACCGCCTTCTCCAATCTGCGCCGCCTCGGCCAGGTGACAACATAGTCAATCGGACCGGAAACGACATACAGGAGCAGCACGGCGAATGTCATCACAACCGGTTCGGCGGCCACTACAATGAACAACACCACCGCAAGCAGTAAAAAGCCGAATGGCTGACGTTTTATAAACGCAGGATCTTTAAATGAATAATATCTGAAGTTTGACACCATCAGGAACGCCAGCAGATAGATAAGACCCAGTATGGCCAGTTTTTTAAAGGAACTTGGCCACCCGAAATGATAAAACAACAGCACCGTTGAAGCGACCATGCTTGCCGCCGCCGGAATAGGGAGGCCGACAAAGCGTTTGCTTTCAACGGTGTCGACCTGCACGTTGAAGCGGGCGAGCCGCAGTGCGCCACAGACAAGAAACAGGAATGCCGCAACCCAGCCAAGACGCCCGAACGGTTTGAGCGCCCAGGCATACATCAGCAGCGCCGGTGTGACACCGAAGGCGACCAGATCAGCAAGGGAATCAAACTCGACACCGAACTTGCTGGTAGTGCCGGTCAAGCGGGCGACCTTGCCGTCAAGACCGTCACATACCGCGGAGATGAAGATCCAGATCGCGGCCGTACTGTAGTTGCCGTTCAACGATGATACAATGCTGTAAAATCCAGCAAACAGACTTGCGGCGGTCACCAGGTTGGGCAGAATGTAGATGCCCCGCCTCATACTTTCTCTTTTTCCCGTTACCGATGCTGCTGCTTCATCACTCATGATCACGTATCCTTGATTAAACGATTCTGGCCAGTACGGTTTCGCCCGCTACTGTCTTGTCGCCGATCTTCACCAGAGGCGTGACTTCTGCCGGCAGATACACATCAACCCTCGAGCCAAAGCGGATCAAACCATACCGTTCGCCGCGTACCAACAGATCTCCGATCCGTGGATAGCTGATGATCCGGCGCGCGATCAATCCGGCAATCTGGACAAAAGCAATCCTGACGCCGCCGGCAATCTCCAGTACGATGCCATTACGCTCGTTTTCGCAGGAGGCGCGCCCATCGCGTGCATCAAAAAACTTCCCCCCGTGATGAAACGTATCAATAACCTTTCCGTCAAAAGGGACCCGGTTGACATGAACATTAAAGACCGACATGAAAATACTTATTTTCAGTGCTTCAACGCCAAGCGGTGTTTCAGGTACCCGTTCAACAACGATGACCGTTCCGTCTGCAGGAGCTATGACTGTGGCGTTGTCGGCAGGAGCCGTTCTTTCTGGATCTCGGAAAAAATAGAGTACGAACAGCGTCAAGAGCAAAGCGAGTGTTGCCGGGATAAACAGGACTGTTGAGCAGAGTCTCCATGCGGCAACAGAAAGTAACACCGTTAATCCGACTGTATATGCGATGAACGGATATCCTTCTTTAGCAAATGGGGATGAATTATTCATGTACCTGCCTAACCCTGAAATAGGATACGTGCGTTAACGAAGTTCTTTTCTGCCATGCAGCGCAGAAAAACTTCTAACGCACTAAAAGCGAAGACACCCCTCTCCGGGCGGAAGAGGGGTGTCGTGATTCGCGTAGTGGAATTAGTTTTTGGTCTTGTCGACGATTTTCTGAATCCAGGGCATCATACTGCGCAGCTTTTCACCGGTCTGCTCGATCGGGTGGGCGGCATTGAGACGACGACGTGCCGTCATCTCGGGGTAGTTTGACATCCCTTCGAGAATGAACTGCTTGGCATAATTGCCGTTCTGGATATTGTTCAGGCACTCCTTCATGGCTGCGCGGCTCTGGTCATTGATCACGCGTGGGCCCGTGACATATTCGCCGTATTCAGCATTGTTGGAGATGGAGTAGTTCATGTTGGCGATGCCGCCTTCATACATCAGGTCGACAATCAGCTTGAGCTCATGCAGACACTCGAAGTAAGCCATTTCGGGGGCATAGCCGCCTTCTACCAGGGTTTCGAACCCGGCCTTGACCAACTCGACAGCACCGCCGCAGAGTACTGCCTGCTCGCCGAACAGGTCGGTCTCGGTCTCGTCCTTGAAGGTGGTTTCGATGATGCCGGTACGGCCGCCGCCTATAGCACTGGCGTAGGAGAGGGCCACTTCGCGGGCCTTGCCGGATGCATCCTGGTAGACAGCAATCAGGTCAGGAATCCCGCCGCCTCTCACAAATTCGGAGCGGACCGTGTGACCGGGCGCCTTGGGGGCGATCATGATGACGTCGAGGTCGGCGCGCGGCACGACCTGGTTGTAGTGGATGGCGAAACCGTGGGCAAAGGCAAGGGTCGCACCTTTTTTGAGCTTCGGCGCGATCTCGTCGCGGTAGAGGGTCGACTGGAACTCATCGGGTGTCAGGATCATCACCAGATCAGCTTCGGCAACAGCCTCGGCAACGGTTGCCACCTTGAGGCCGGAATTCTGCGCCTTGATAGCGGAGGTTGACCCTTCCCGCAGCGCCACGGTTACATCAACCCCGGAATCCTTGAGGTTGCAGGCATGGGCATGGCCCTGGGAACCGTAACCGACAATGGTAACTTTTTTCGACTTGATCAACGCGAGATCACAATCACGATCGTAATAAACGTTCATGCTGGTACATCCTCCACACAAATTTTATCCGGCAAACCGGTCGAACTTTTAGTAAGTTAGAATTATTTTCTTAGACAGAAAATAATTCTTAAACGCACTTATCCTGCAAAGCAGGGCTAGTACGTAAGAAATTATTTAATTGAAAATAATTTCGTTGATGCCCTTATCCAGTTGATCTGGATACGTAAATAGAACGAAAAAAATACTACATTCGCCTGCTGCTGTCAATGTAAATAGCCGTTTAGGAC
>JBAVTM010000077.1:0-4311 GCA_049696195.1 Desulfuromonadaceae bacterium
GACCGCCAGCATCTCGGCAGAGCTGCCGGACAGCATCTCATCGGAAAACGTACGATTAAATTCGATTGTAGCCTGATTATCTTCTATGCGTACGGCATCTACAGTCGTTCCCTCCGGCACCGTTTCACCTAACTCACCAACAGGGCCGTTCAGCAACTCGTCAAGAACACTTTCCAGACAGGCGTTGTCATCCTCGCAAGGATCAATCTCCCGTGCTTCCCGGGCCAGCCGCGTTCCTTCCGCAGCAAAAAAAAGCGTGACCTGCCGGCTTCCCTCTCCGCTCTGCCGGGGTGGAGTGACCGCAATTTCGTGGCTGGAGCGATATTTCTGCCAGATCATGACAGTGAAAAAAAGAATAAAAATCAGAAACGGGATCAGGATGCTGATCGTGATCTTTTTTCGCGGGTGAGCCGGCATCAGACAATCCCCTCTTCTTCATCAAGACTTACCTGGAATACGTCTCCCAGCTTTCCACCCAAAAAACGATTGCCGACCCGGACAAAACCGGCCGGTATGTCGCTGACATAATAGTTATGGTTCCCCTTCTCGGTCGGAGGACGGAGCAAGCCTTTGTCAGCCAGAATGGCAGCTACCGTCCTGGCCGTCTCCTCGGCTGAGTCCACCAGAGTCACATCCGGCCCCATAACATCAGCTATCAGCTGCTTGAGGAGCGGGTAATGAGTGCAGCCGAGTACCAGCGTATCGACTGCGGCATCTTTCAGCTCCTGAAGATAGGTTTGTGCCGTCAATCGTGCCACCTGATTATCGGTCCACCCCTCCTCTGCCAAAGGCACAAACAGGGGACAGGCACGGGTGAGTACCTCGGCGTCCGGTTTCAGCCGTTTGATCGCCCGTGTATAGGCACTGCTGCGGATGGTGCCGGCAGTGCCGATGACGCCGACCCGCCCGGAACGGGTAACCTGGGCCGCCCGGCGGGCGCCCGGTTCGATGACGCCGACCACCGGTATCGACAGTTGACGCTTGAGAGCCGGCAACGCCACCGCTGAGGCGGTATTGCAGGCCACCACCAGCAGCTTGATATCTCTCCTGATCAGGAATGAGGCAATCTCGCCGGCATAGCGCGTTACCGTTTCCGGAGACTTGGTGCCGTACGGCACACGGGCGGTATCACCGAAATAGATTGTATCCTCCTGGGGGAGAGCCTGCATGATCTCGCGCAGAACCGTCAACCCCCCCACGCCGGAATCAAATATGCCGATCGATTTCCACGTCACAACGCCCTCGCCTTGCATAATAAGTGTGCCTTCAAGAATCGTGAATTATATACTTTTTGACCTCATTCAGGCAAGCCATTTACTGCAATTTCCGCCCTGAACGTTACGACGAACCGTACAACGCGGCAGATTGCCGGCAATTACACATTTTTTATGTTCAAGTTCACCGCAATACGGTAGAGTTACGCCGCTGTCAGTTCCACCATCAGGGGGTGTATATGTATTCCATGGACAACGTCGGCAGAAACACCATCGCCATGGTTCTGGCGGGCGGAAAAGGCGAACGTCTCAGCCCGCTGACCCTGCGTCGTGCCAAGCCGAGTGTCGCCTTTGGCGGGAAATACAAGATCATCGATTTTGTATTGAGCAACCTGTTCAACTCCGGCATCAAAAAGGTCTACATCCTGACGCAGTACCGCGCCTATTCGCTGAACAAGCATATCCGCGAATCCTGGGGGAAGTGGACCGGTCTGGGTGAATTCTACGTCGCAATTTCTCCCGAAACGAGCAGCGAAAGCGAAGAGTGGTTCAAAGGCACGGCTGACGCCATTCTTCAGTACCTGCGCTTCGTTGAGTCTTCCGATGCCGACTACGTGGCCATTTTCGGCGGTGACCATATCTACAAGATGGACATCACCCAGATGATTAATTATCACCGGATGAACCGGGCCGACATAACCATTGCCGCGCTGGAAGTGCCGGCCGAAGAGGCGAGCCGCTTCGGCGTCTTATCGGTGGACGATGATGCGCGGGTGATTGCATTTAATGAAAAGCCTGATACGCCTGAAACGATCCCGGGCCGCGAAACCTGCTTCGCATCGATGGGAAATTACATCTTTTCTACAAAAAAACTGATCGAGGTGCTGCTGGAGGGGAAGAAAAAGTACGAGGATCTTGACTTCGGCAAGCATGTGATTCCGATGATGCTGGAGAGCGGGGACCGGATCTTCACCTACAATTTCAACGACAATCTGATCCCCGGTATGAAGGCCGAAGAGAGGGGATACTGGAAGGATGTCGGGACGATTGATTCCTATTATGAAGCCAATATGGACCTGATCAAAGTATCTCCGCAGCTCAATCTGTATAATTACAAGTGGCCGATTCTGACGAACCAGGGGAATCTCCCCCCTGCCAAGACGGTATTCGACGACAACGACCGCCGGGGAGCCAATATCGACTCATACGTCTGCGCCGGCTGCATCACCAGCGGAAGTATCGTCAGACGCTCCATTCTCGGGCCGCTCTGCAAGATCAACAGCTACAGCCTGGTGGAAGAGTCGATTCTGTTTGAAAACGTCACCGTAGGACGGCACGTCAAGATCAAGCGGGCGATCATCGACAAGGGAGTCGTAATTCCAGACGGTTCGACAGTCGGTTACGATGCGGAGTCCGACCTGCGTAACGGCTACACCGTCACCGAATCGGGCATCGTTGTCGTGCCGCGCAAGTACAAATAGCCACACTACCTTCAACCGGTAGTCGTGTTTTTAATCCGCTATACCGCATGCTGTTTCAAAATTGTCCCCAGACATTCCAGCAGCCGTTTATTCTCGGCACCGGTGCGGACCGCAACCCGGAAAAAGCGACCGGACAGTCCCACAAAACTCGCACAATCACGGATTAAAATCCGGTAGGGCAGCAGACGCTCTCTGAGCTCACAGGAAGTCATCCCCTCCATAATCTCCACCAGCAGATAGTTGACGCTCGAAGGGTACAACCTGAGCCGTGAAAAACCGGCCAAACCTTCGATGAGGGTGCGCCGTTCCTGCCGGATAAACTCCAGACTTTCCAGATTATGCCGGACGTCCTGAAGAGCCGCCGCTCCGGCGGCCAATGCCAGCGAATTGACACTCCAGGGGCCACCCATCGAGTCGAGCCGCCCGGCAAGAGGGGCATTGCTGATGGCATAGCCGAGACGCAGCCCGGGGATACCGAAAAATTTTGTCATCGAGCGTAACAGGATGGCATTTTCGCTCTGTGCGATTATTCGTTTGGCCGAAGCCTCCTCGCAGAAATCCATAAACGCTTCATCCAGAACCAGAAACGTGCCCGCGGAAAGACAGAGTGAGCAGATCTTTTCCATGGTTCGCTCCGGATAGAGTTTCCCGCTCGGATTCCCGGGGTTACAGATGAAAAATGCATCTACTCCACCTGCCAGAGCCCGCTCCAATTCGTCGGTATCGATGGAGAAATTGTTTTCCGGCTTCAGGATAAAATGCCGTACCTCCCAATGATGTTGATCAAGTGCCCTGACATATTCGCTGAACGAGGGAGAGATGATCAGCGCTTTTTTGCCGGGGAGCAGGGCGGGCAGATTATAAATCAGCTCGGTCGAGCCGTTGGCAATCGTAAAATGGTCCGGGGAAAGGTCATGAAATTCTCCGAGCGCCTGTTTCAGCTCTTTGTGGCTGGTATCAGGATAATGAATCAGGCTGTCGAGTGAGTCGATCAGGGCGCTGCGCACCCTGGACGACATGCCGAGCGGATTTATGCTGGCGGAAAAATCGATTACCTGATCCGGGGTGACGCCAAGCGCTCTGGCGGCGGTGAATACATTGCCGCCATGATCATATGAATGGGACATGGAATCCTTTCAGACAGAAGGCGACGGCGATACAGACGCCGCCCATCAGCAGGGTTGAGATGTACATCAGCTTGATCATGCCGCGATACGCACGTTCGTCAAGCGGCTGCAGCGGATCGCCAATGTACTCCTTCCATGACGGGATTCCGCTATAGCTGGCAGCGCCCCCCAATCGCACACCTAAAGCGCCGGCAGCGGCCGCTTCCGGGTGTCCGCTGTTGGGCGACGGGTGGTTGCGACGATCCCTGACCGTTATCCGTGCGGCGCCGGATGCCGAACAGCCGGCCAGCGGAGCGGCAACTACCAGCAGCATCGCAGAGAGGCGGGCCGGGATATAGTTCAGCAGGTCATCCATCCGTGCTGACGCCCACCCCATCTCCAGATAGCGCCGGTTCCTGTAACCGACCATTGAATCCAGAGTACTGACCGCCTTGTAGGCTATCGCGGCAACCGGCCCACCGATTGTCAGCCAGAAAAGCGGTGCAATAA
>JBAVTM010000078.1:0-2125 GCA_049696195.1 Desulfuromonadaceae bacterium
GTCCTGGTCTGGTCGTTGGCGACATTGCCGGAGAGAACCACGGTATCATTAGCGTACTGAACATTGATCGTATCGTTCGGCGCGGTTTCTTTCAGCTGAGTTTCAATTGCCTCACGATCTCCGGTGACCTTCAGGTCAAAAAAGGTTGGAACAGGCTTTTCGTCCCCCTCACCCTTGGTCCAAATGATCATACTGGTACTGCCGATGGTGATGCCGTCCAGTTTCAGGACATATTCCGAGAGGATCTCGGGCACCACAAACTTGTTGGTATTTCCTGTATCAGCACCAGAACTCTTATTGCTCTCCATTCTTCTGGTTAGAACGGCGGTGGGATCGTCCGTTTTCCCAGTGACCATTTGGTCAACGTCTTTTTCTCTGCTTTCTTTTTTGGTGTTGGCGAGAGTCACCAGCACAATCCTCTTATTCTGCTTCTTGAAATCAACCAGTATGCTCTTATAGAGTCCCACTTCCAAAGGTACGCCGGCGGTTGCGGTGGCGGCACATGCACATGTCAGTGTCAGCATCCATGCAAGCAGCTGCAGTTTTTTAGTAAAGACGTTTATCATTAAAGCACCTCGTTCGTGAGTATTTGCCATTGCGTGGTTATTGAAGGACAAATTCCTTGGTCGTGCGCGCTCCCCCGTCAATGATGGTGACGGAGTGGCTGGAGCGTGGCGCCGGCGCAGCAGCAGGCGCGGCAGTAGGCGCCTGGGCTCTGGTCGGCGCCTTTCTTCGCACAGTGCGCTTCGTCACGACGGCTTTGGCCGGTAATGGCGTCGCTGCCACGGCCACCGGCTGAGCAGTGCCGGTGAGTACCTTGGAAATGGTTGCTCCTCTCCCCTCAACGGGGTCACTGTCGGCGATGTTTCTGAGGAGCAGTTGCAGGGAACCTCTACTTGCGGCAAGGACAATTTTTTCTGAATCTTCAGGGGTAAGGTCCATGGTAACGGTCGGGACAACAACGGGCTTTCCTTCTTTCTGTTCGGTTATCTGCCCTGTTGCCAGAATAGGGACGTTCTGGAGGATTATTTTACTGATCTTTTCATCCTTGGAACCGGGGATGTTGGTTGTCAGGACAACATCAACCCGATCATTGGGAGTTATGAAACCGGCCACCCCGGCGACCTCGTTGACGGCAACCGTTATGGCGCGGTGCCCCTGAGGGACGATGTAGGTCATGAAACCCGAACCGGGCGCACCGGCCTTGGGCTTCAACTTTTGCTCAGTTACGGCGTCGCCTTTAGAGATGGGGCGAATCGCCACACGGCCAACCATGGTCTTGATCTCGCCGGAACTTCCGGGAGGAATGCTGTCTTTAGGCCATGAAGTAATCTTCAGCTGGGGCTCGCCAATTGTGCTGCCGATGGGTATGTCAGTCGCGGCAACGACAATGTTCTGGGGCTGGACCGCTGTTGACTTGTTCATCTCCTTTTGCAGGTATTGGAAAGTAAGCCAGGCTGCAATCCCTGCAAATACCAGCGCAAGAATCGAGACCACGAGGACTGCCTTGGGTCGCGTCATAGTTCCTCCTTGAAGAAAATCGAATTATTCATAACGCATTGAGGCTTCGCCAATAATATTGCCAGGATTCAAGATCGAATCTCCACCGCCAATGAGAGCTGTTAACGAACCAAGCGGGGTAATGAACTGGAAGTTGCTCCACGTGAGTTTTATTTTCACTTTGTCACCGTGGCTTAATCCTGCTGCTATTAATGGATCCAAATCGGTAATTTCTATATCGACGGTTACCTCAGCTTTAGGTATGCCGTTGTATATACTGTCGCAGATAAATTGAAAAACTAAACTATTTGGGCCCGTGAAGGTTCCACAGCCAGCCAGTGATTGTGCTGATGCGGCTTGCAGGCCGGTAATATTTGTCGTAGCATCATATCTGGGTGTCACGGCCGCTACCCGGACCCCTCCTCTGGCGGCGTTATTGAGGGTGTTTTTTATATACATGGCCCGCCCAAATTCGAATATTCCCATGACCAGCAGAAGCAAGAGCGGGATTATTAAAGCTGTTTCGACAAGCGCTTGACCTTTTTGATTTCTCATGGTGTTTCCTTATATCCAACATGTGCATAAAAGTGTATCCAGTGCTATTAATCATTTAACAGAACAAGGT
>JBAVTM010000079.1:0-3968 GCA_049696195.1 Desulfuromonadaceae bacterium
CGCCTACAGCGGATCCGGGTCATCACCCAGAAAGACCCGGTCGAGATAGTTGATCCCGGCAAGATCGCAGGGGTGGAGCCCGAACAGGATCAGGGGGCGTACCGTCTCGTCCGGCAGTTGATATCCGGTGGCGGCAGTATAGGTCAGGATCGTTTCCCGAGGGTGCAGCAGATATTTTTTAGGGGGGAGCAGAGTGCGGAGTGCAGAAAGGTCGGGAAGTGTATCCTGAGTTAGTGCGGCGAAACGAACAGCCCCATTTTCCCCCTGAACGGGTCCGTGCACTTCGGCATGTCGTCGCAGCCGTTCTAACAAAGGTTCAAGATTGTGGCTTGCTATAAACTGAGTCGCCATGTACGCCACCCATGTTTTGGAACAGCAGTAACAAGAGCACTGTTCTTGATTATAGCTTCCGGCGGCAAATAGTCAATTCAGTCGAAGTGAGGCGATTCTCCAAGTTCAACCAGCCAGAAGAACGGCGCCAGCACCCCCATAAACCAGACGAAGCAGATCACCCCGGTAACTGCATTGAATATCTTGAAGTTTGTGCAAGGTGCAAATATCCGGTCATGAAAATTCAAGAAAGGATACCGTCCATCTCCAAGCGGTTTCCGCAACCAGACATCGAGAAAAAAGAACATCTGCCAGGAATTCTGCCGGATATATCGACCCAGACGATAGAAGGTGCGAAACGTTCCTGCCACTCCCCACTGGTTACATATCATCTGCCGGATAAGACCAAAAAACGGTGAGAGCAGCAACCTGCCGGTATCCTGCTGGATTTGGTACACCCCCGGCGCACGGGTGAAGAACTCATCCACTCCGATGCTGTGCAATCCCATCATCATGCTCATCAGGATATAACGGCGATGGAAACCTTCCGTCTCAAAGCGGCGCGCCGATGTATTGAGATGCCCGGGGAGAGTAACCCATCTCCCATGAGCCCTGATTTTTTCGGCAATACGCTGATCTTCCAGAAACGGCAGACTTTCATCAAAGCATCCAAGATGTCCGAAGAATTCTTTTGTGAGCAGTAATCCCTGATCGCCGTTTGTCGTGTTGATGCGGTTGAAGGCAGTCTTCTCCTCGGCATAACGATACGCCATAACATTGCGCTTCGTACTGCGCAGGAACCGCAGGCAAAAATGTCCGGCAACCCGGTCATGCTCGCACAATTCTGATGTCAGGACTCGCACGGCATTACTGAGAAGATCGGGATCGTCTATCCGGGAGTCGGCATGCAGAAAAAGAAAATAGTCGCCGGAGGCCTGCCCCGCAGCAGCGTTCATCTGCGTTCCTCGACCCCGTTTGGCGCTGACTACGGTGACGCCACAATCATCTGCCACTGACTGTGTTGCATCCGAAGAGCCACCATCACCGACGATGATTTCAAGGGATATGTTCCGTTGCTTTTTGAGATCGTCCAAAAGCGAAGGAAGATTTTCAGCTTCATTGAGAGTCGGGATGATGACCGACAGTAACAGTTGCGGTATATTGTTCACCTGAACTACTTACCCACCGTCGAAAGGAAAATTTCCCCATACCATGCGTCCGCATTGCCGCCGGTATTATCGGTATCGGTCATGATGGCAATGGCATCGGCGGACTGGGGGTCGGTTCCGAACATGAGTCGATAGTCAGCGAGCAGATCGCGCTCCTCATCAACCCATTGTCCGGCCTTCCCGTTTCCGGACTCCACCGCCAGCATCCTGGCATTCGATGCAAACGGATTAGGGACGTGTTCTCCCTTGGGCAGCCTGTTTGCCCAGATATAGTTAATCGCTTTCATCTGCCAGAAAAAACGCCCAGGAAAAACGATATAAATTCGCGCGGCGTAGTCATCACCAGATTTTAATTTCTCGTCCCCTCCCTCGATGGTGTGGGCAATCTTCCATGACCAGCGTAAATAGCGATATTTCGACGGTTCAAAGTGAATCTTCCTTACCATTCCGGAAGCAGATGCATGGCTGGCAGCCTTTACAACTGATCGGCCATTCTCCTGCTGGATCAGGTATTCCGTACTCCCCTTGAAGATCTTGGGTTCCCACCCTGCCAGGCCTTCGGTGCTGAAATGACTGACCTGAATTTCACTCGCCTGCACGTTCATCGGACATGTGAGCAGATGAAATGACAGTATCAAACTGGGGATTGCTCTGTTGAGACGGCTGAACATGTTCCCATCCTCTGCGAATCTAAGGTACCAGCGCCCCGGTGCAGCTGGAACCTTCACCAGCGGTGCAGCAATAACAGTGCTGGGAAAGGTGGATTTTTTTCCCGTTCATCCCCCAGCCGTCAAGCTCTGCAATTGTTATTTCGGAACCGTCATCCGCCGTAACCGGCATCCCCAGTGCCTGATTGAAATCGCAGTTGTAAATTTTCCCCTGCCAATCAACGCTGATCAGAGTACGGCACATGATGCCGCCGGCCGCATCGGGATTGAAGCGCCCGGCCAGCAGGCGCAGATATTCCGCATATGTTCCGGCGGCTTCGAGATGTTCCCGAAAACGCCCGATCGGTGCGTTGGTGATGGTGAAAAGATGGTTGAAGGCGATCCCATGGTTGAGTGACAGTTCCGTCTTGTAAGCGGCTTCCAACCCCTGCTGACTGCCGGGGACAAAATCCCCCCCCGGATTGTAGACCAGATTAAGCTCCACTTCATTTCCATAGCCGAGGGAATTCAGCCGTTTCAGCACCTGTATGCTCTTCCGATACACACCCGTTCCCCGCTGTCGATCGACGTTTTCTTCCATATAGCAGGGGAGCGAGCCGATAATGGTCAGCTCATGGCTGCGACAAAACTCCGGCAGCCATTCCCACTCCTGCTCGGCCATGATCGCAAGATTACTGCGCAGCATCCGGCGCGGTGCCAGCCCCTTGGTCTGCTCTATCAAATAGCGGAAATTCGGATTCATCTCGGGGCAGCCGCCGGTTATATCCAGGGTAAGATCGGGATGCTGCGTAAGAAACCCGGCAATCTGTCCCATGACATCCATCCCCATAATTTCCGTGCCACGGCGGGAAGCGTTGACATGACAGTGGGTGCACTGCAGGTTGCAGAGGTCGCCCAGATTGACCTGCAGCGTATGCAGGCTTTCAAACGTTTCGTACTCCGGATTTACCGCCTGCAGGCGGTCTTTGAAAGATGGTACCATGAGCCGTATTTACCCCTTTTATTGTTCAGTATCTTATTCCGCCAATTGGGCGCAGGGCTGTTAATTGCAAAATTCTTGTTCAGCGAGCGGAGACAACACTTAAAATCTGCTCAACAGATGGACGATCAGCCGGTCCCTGGCCAATATGATGTAATCGCACTATCCCTTCCGGATCGATGAGTACATCGCCACCTCGCTGGTAGATATCGCCTTCAGACTTCATCGGTTTATTGCCCTTCAGCAACTCTCTGAAATAGATCAGCCATGTTTTGAACCCCCAGACATCCCAGTAAGATGCGGTGAGCATTCCATAGTTTTTGTACAATCCCCGAGTGGTGTCGATAAAAAGTGGCCACTTGAGTGCCGTATCTTCAACATAACAGCGGGCAAGTGAGTCGTTTTCAAACGTAACCACAACCACTTTCACATTCAGCCTGTCGAGTTCAACTTCCTTATCACGCAACTGCGTGATATGCGCTCGGCAGGGGAGTCAACCAAGATGCCGATGAAAAACCAGTAAGAGCCAACTGCCCCTGTACTCTTTCTGGGTGTGCAGATTGCCATTACTGTCAATAATGGCAAAATTATTCGCCGGCTTACCAGTCAAATCTCTCATTGAGGCACCTCGGTTTTTTTCCTGCCCTTGAACTTGTTGTACAGCACCGGCAGCAGCGCAAACAGCCCGAGCAGCGCAAAAGAGCCGAGCACACGGGGTGAGGCGATCCCGGAGAGCGAATCGATGGTAGCGAGACTGGCACCGGCATTGACGTAGACGAAGCCACCCGGGATGATCCCCACCATGGTACCGACAACAAATGT
>JBAVTM010000080.1:0-6640 GCA_049696195.1 Desulfuromonadaceae bacterium
ACAAAAATAATCCGCGATGCAAACGGCTTGTACTGTTTCTCAAAGAAAACATGGCCGAAGAAATTGACAAAGGTGCAGCCGGTGCTGAGGAGTGCAAAATAGACATAGGTGGATATCTGCAATCCCCAGGGAACCAGGTTGGAGGTGTTGATAGTATGGGCGTGCCCGAGGATGAAGATGGCCGCGATGGCGTAGAGTCCGATCGCCAGACCGAACAGTGATGCGTACAGTGATACGCCGGCTCTTCCTTTGACCACATCCGTCACCGTGGCGATAAGCTGTTCCTTTTCAGGAATGAGAACTCCGAATAGTTGCATGTCAGGCCCCCTTCACAATCTTGACAAAATTTCCGCGCATGGCAGTGCCGCCCATGATCGGGTCAATGACATATTTTGAAATCAGATCATCATCCGCTATCCCCTGATTGTTGGCCCGGGTCATCCCTTTGGCATGAACGCCGAAGCCATGGTACATGTAAACGGCATCGTCGCGCATACGCTGGGTCAGCTTGACCTTGATCCTGCCGGGCGCCGCTACCCCCTCCTGATTGATGAGCGAGACATATTCACCATCTTTCAACCCCAGTTCTTTCCCTTTTTTCGCATTGATCCACAATGCATTCTCCTTCTGCAGATCGGTCAACATAAAGTTGTTGGTTGTCCGGGAGAAGGTGTGCAGTGACGCCCGCCCAAACAGCAGGCGGAAGTAACCGGCCAGCGGCTGGGGATGCCTGGTGTATTTCGGCACTGGGTCAAAACCCTTCTCTTCCAGCTGCTTGGAATACAGCTCTATCTTGCCGGAAGGGGTCCCGAATTCCGGCTCGCTGGCGGCGGTAATATATGGGGCCGACTTGTCCGTCTTGACAATGACACCTTTTTTCTTCAGTTCGGCAAAATCGATGCCGCCCGCCTCACACCGCTTGGCCAGGTACTCCTCGCCATCTTTCCAGGGGAAGTAGGCAGCCAGACCAAGCTTGCCGCCCAGCTCCTTGGTCATCCACCAGGATGGTTTGGACTCCCAGAGAGGCTCAATTGTCGGCTGGCGCAGGGATATCTCCAGGTCCTTGAATTTGCCCACGTTTATATTGTCGTAACGCTCCATATAGGTGCACTCCGGCAGGACTATGTCAGCCCAGGCGATGATGTCTGCCGGAAGTACATCAATTGCGACCACAAGCTCAAGATTCTTAAGTGCCTTGATGGTCTCCTCCTTGTCCGGCATGGTCTTCATCAGGTTGCAGCCGTAGATGAACCACCCTTTGATCGGGTGCGGTTTGCCGGTGATGGAGGCATGCTTGATGGAAGTCGTCGTCTGCAGTGCGGCAAACGGATAGGCGGCATCCAGCTTGGGTACATCTTCGTGCGGAGGATATTCGGGCAGGCCGGGATATTCAGGCACACCACCCTTGGCAGGGAAGAAATAGCCCCCCTCACGCCCCCAGGAGCCAAGAAGTGCATTGAGTATGGCAATGGCCCGGCTACGCTGGGTATCGTCACCATACCAAACGGCGTAACGACCGGCACCGACACAGACATGCGGAGCATTTTTGCCCATCTCGCGGGCCACCTTGACGATGGTGTCACTCGGGATGGTTGTCTCGGACTCGGCCCACTCCGGGGTATACTGCTGCACAGCCGCGCGCAGTTCATCGAATCCCGAGGCGTACTTTTCGATATACTCCTTGTCGTACAACCCCTCTTCAATGATTATCCTGATCCAGGCCAAAAGCAGCGCCATATCGCTGGCAGGCTTGATCGGCAGCCAGCGGTCTGCCTTGGAGGCTATATTTGAGAGACGCGGATCGACAACGGTCAACCGTGCGCCATCGGCCAGGCCGTTCATGATATCCTGCACCTGGCTGTTATGGGCATTCTCACCGAGGTGGGAGCCGAGCAGGACTATGTACTTGCTTTTGCTGAAATCGTAGTATTCAGGCGAACCGACATCTGACCCGTAGGTCAGGAAAAACCCCATATCACGTGGACCACGGCATTGGGCAAACGAGGGGGCAGTATAGTTGCTGCACCCATAGGCCTTGAGCAGGTGCTTCCAGAAAGCTCCGCCGGTTCCATGTGAAAACAGCGCCATGGACTCCGCACCGTGTTTTTGCTTGATGCCCTGCATCTTCGTGGCGATCATGCCGAGCGCCTCGTCCCAGGTGGCCCGTTTCCAGACCGGCTCGCCCCGCTTGCCGATATTGATCAGCGGGAACTTGAGCCGATCGGGATCATACAGCGCCCCCAGTGCGGCATTGCCGCGACCGCAGAGACGTCCGCGGCCGCGCAGGCTGAGCGGATTACCGTCAACTTTAACGACCTTGTTGTTTTCCACCTTGGCGATCAGGCCGCAGTTCCAGAAACAGAGTTCGCAGAAGGTGGGGATCTGCTTCATATCTTTCTGATCGGCCTCTTCGGCCCAGGAGAGGAACTTTTTCGGCATGGCTGTGGCGGCCGCAACACCTGCGGTCACGGCCCCGGTTGCCTTGAGAAATGTTCTGCGGGAGAATTTTGGTGACACAATGTACCTCCTGAATAATGCTTGAAGACAAGAAGATGATTACTAAGAACGGATATGCGTTTTTTCAACCACCAATGAACATGAAGGGGCGTAAAACCATCACACCCCTTCATATACCGCTTTCAGAGTACTATTCGTTCTCCTGCTGCTGTTTGAGCAGCTTTTTAAAATAAAGTTCAGGATTGGTCAGCTTCTCCATTTCACTGGCGCTGTATCCCAACTCTTTAAAATTGAGCACGCCATTGATCGCATGGCAGTTGGCACAGCTTAACGCCTTGCTTTTGGGTGCGACCTGATGGCTGCTGCCAAAGTAGATCGTTTGCCATCCCGGCACCGGCTCGTAATCCTTGATACCGAGTATTTTGGCGGCAGAGGCAACTCCTGCCAGCGAGTCGCCGTTTGCAATCGGCGGGGCGAAGTCCATTGACATCAACTTGCCGTCCTTTTTGTTGAAATAGGCTTTGCCCTGAAAGATCTTGAATGGGTAAATCTTGCTTTTCCCATCAATCCTGCTCCCCTTAGGGCCTATGAACTGCGGAGTATTACTGACAGTCAGGTTGTACCAGGCATACACGGGTGCAGTTTCATTGACTTCCCGCTTCAAGGTGGAAGGCTCATAAAATCCGTTGGCCTGCTTCTCCCAGTTGGTGAAGTCTTTGGAAAAAGCCCCGCCGGTCTTCGGGATATGGCAGGTCTGGCAGGCGATTTTATCGGTATGCCTGTTGTAATCGGCGTCGCTATGGGGTTTGGCGCTATGGCATTCACCGACACAGGTCATGTAGATACCGTCATTAGCCCAGTTGTTCGGATCACGGCCGGTGGGGAACTTGTGATTTTTCACCTTATGGCAGTCAACGCAGATTATCCCCTTGGTGACATGAACCTCGGCCTCCTTGGACATGGAAAACCCGCGCTTGATCATGGCACCGCCGCCGGCTGCCTCATGGCATGCCATGCAATTCTTGATGGTCGGCCTGCCGATGTTGGAGGCTGCTTCGGTGCTGCGATCCTGGGTCATCACGACGTTGCCGTCCTTATCCTTGACCGCCTTTCTCTTGCTGAAGTCATACTTGAAAGAATGGCATATCAGGCAATCTATCGCCTGTTCCGCTGCGGGACCGGTACTGCCGACGTCGCTGCTATGATCCCCGGGGTGGCAGGTATTGCAGCCGGTGAACTTGGTCTTGCCGAGCGCGTTCGGCGGTACTTCCTTCAGGTTGTTGACGATATCGTTACCGTTGCACATCGTGTAGATACGATTTTTCATACCGTATTCTTCGTTGGGATTCAGATTGTCCACATGGTCCACCTTCGAGGCATGTTTCCAATGCACCGTCCCGAGGAATTCTTTTGCCTTGCCGGGATGGCAGGTTTCACAGGTTTTAGGTCCCTGGTAGCCATCCTTGAGTATCTGCTCTTTTCCCGGATGATCCTTGGCCTGAACAGTTGCTGCCAGCAAAACTGATCCCACTATGATTGCTACAATTTTTCCAGACATCTTTCCATTTCCTTTCGACTGCTGACATATTCATACCCTCTAAACGGTATGTAATCTAACCTTTGCAACGCTTGTTCCGTTTATATGAATTTTTGTATATTTATTGATAAATAAAAAGGGTGTTCTGCTGCGTCCCTAAAATACGCGTGCAATTTCTGCCGCAGGGCGGAAATCGCACGCGGAATCACGTCAATTTTCCGAGATCTTGTACGAGCCGTTCTTTTCGAATTCCACCTTGGCGTTGACAAACTTTACGTTTGTGTAACCCTGTCCCCTGAGGGTGTTATAGGCTACTTCCGCTATTACGCCGGTATTACAGTAGAACACGATCTGCTTGTCCCTGGGAATCTCGGCCAGACGATCCTTGATCTCTTCGGCCGGAATCAGTTTGGCGGTCTTGAGCATGCCGGCCTTGCCCTCGGCAACGGTGCGGGCATCGATGATCATGACGCTGGCAGGCGGTTCTGCTGCGTATTTCTTGAACTCGGCCAGATTAATCTCACCCGGGCGAGGTTTGGCAACATAGCTCGCCTTTGCAGCCAGCTTGCCGCTTGCAACATCGAATTTTGCAGCACGCCAGGCTTCAAAGCCGCCCTTCAAAACCACTACTTTTTTGAATCCAGCCTTGACAAGGGTCGTTGCAACTGATGCTGCATCCTTGCCGCCCTTCTGGTCATACACCATGATTGGGGCGTTTTTCTTGACATCAAGCCTCTTGGCAAACCTGGCGGCCTGTTTGGCAGGAAAGGTTACCGCGCCCTTGATAAAACCTGTGCCGGCTTCTTTGGTGGTGCGAACATCAAGAAGAACATGGGGAACATCTTTATCAATCCAGGCCTCTTTCAGGAACTGGGTCGAAAGGACGCCATAGTTTTTTTCAAGCCAGGCCGGCATGCCGTCCTTGTAGACCTTCAGATTGGTGTAGCCGAGTTTTCGGGCTTTGTCGGCAGAACCGGGGCTCATGTTGCAGGTCGCACCGGCGCAATAGAAGACGATCAGGGCGTTCTTATCTTTTGGCAGCAGTTTGTCAGCCAACTTGTCGAAAGCAGGGAACGGGAAGTTAACGGCCGTGGGAATAGATCCTTCCTGGAAGCGCGGCAGCGGGCGCGAATCAAAGAGGAAATATTTTCCTTTTTCAGGTCCCTGAGCCACCAGCTTCTCAACATCGGCTGTGGTTATCAGCATCTCTGCAGGAATCTTGACCGGCGGTTTTTCGATCAGCTTGACAGCAGTCTTTACGCCGTTATTGACAACGTACTCCACCTTGATTTCATGACCTCTTTTGACAAGGTTGTCCTTCAAAAACTCTCCGTCGCCTACCTTGCCGGCGCCGTTTACCACCTTGATCTCGTCTTCGTCAAACTTGAACTGTTCAACGGCATCATCGATCTTCACCTGAATGGTTTTTGCCTTGAACGTCACGATGTCAAAATAGCCTCGAACTGCACCCGGTTCGGCCTGGTGACAGTTGGTGCAAATCTTTGCAACGGTCGGACTGGCAGGCAAAGCTGCCGGTGCGGCCGGCTCAGCCGCAAAGACCGTCACTGCGGACATGCAGGCGGATACGGCAAACAATAGCGTTTTCTTGATCATACGTTACTTTCCTCCATGGAGAATTAGCCTGACCCCGCTACACAGGACACCTGCGTCAATGAGCCATGTCCTGTATGAAATGCAGAACAAATGATCCCTAACCTGCTAACAACCGGCCGTCTTTTTGAACATCTTGCTCAAGTTTGTATCTCCGGTTTTTTCGTATTTTGTGCGGATTTCATCCCCTTCAACGATGCGCTTGTCCTTGAACTTGTCGAGGGTAAGTTCATCGGTAACGGTAATTGTGACCGACGCCTCAGTCTTGCTGTCTTTTAATACCGCTACAGCCGATTTACCATCCGCGGAAAGCTCGATTTTTGTAATTGTGCCCGTCATTTTGACCTCTTCTGCACTGGCTGTTCTGACAACAGCAAGTGACGAAAAGATCACCAGCGCCATAACCATAACGATTGAAACTAGGCTTTTCATTGCAGGTTCTCCTTTGTTGAAATTGCGTGAAATAATTTTGACAGATAATTGTCAGTATTCAATCCGTCATCTGAAAAATGTCGGGGAGCCGGTTCGACTCCCCGACAGCCTGCTGCTTCTAGAATTGAACCTCAAAGGTCCCGTAAACATTGTGCGCATATTTCAGCGGAGCCATCAGCATGAGATCGGTCGGCTTGATCTCTGAAATCTTTTTGGGAGCACCAACCCAGTTGTTGCTGCCGGTATATTCAAAATCGTAATACTGGTAGCCCACCTTGACAAACGCTTTGGCAAAATAGCTGGAAAGCGGCTTCAGGTTCAGCTCCTGAATGATGTACGGCTCATAGACATTGCCGCGGGTACCGAGTTTGCTGGTCCACATGTCGTCGCCAGAAGGAACAAAGGGGATCCAGTATTTTGAACCGTGGTTAAATTCGAAGCCGATCTTTGTCCTGGACGGAAGATCGTAGCGGATACCGGCATACCCGGCCCAGCCGGTCCGATCTTTCGGGGCAAAGTCCTGTGCAAAGAACTCGCCGCTCAACAGCCCCTCGAAGCCGGCATTCTGGGAAACATTGCCGTTTGGATGGGTGATGCTCAGGC
>JBAVTM010000081.1:0-12439 GCA_049696195.1 Desulfuromonadaceae bacterium
GGAAACCGGTCGCGGCCTTCCTGACGACCCTTGATGGCTTTTTCAAGACGCTGGAGAAGGAGAAGGACAAGAACGCCTTGGGGATGCTGCGGGACTTTCAGGGTGGGATGTTTGCCGAGCTGCCGGACAAGCTGGCGATGCTGAAGGAGAGTTTCGCAGCGGCCGGGATCAGGGAGAGCGACGTGCCGCCCGAACTGCTGAAGCGCTTTGTCGGCAAAAGCGGCAAGCTGCTGCTGCAGGTGGCGGCAAAAAACGAGATTTTCGAGCGGGAGCCGCTCCAGGAGTTCGTAAGCCAGGTCAAGAGCGTTGTGCCGGGCGCCACAGGTGAACCGGTCATGGTCTACGAATCGCTCTCGGTGCTGCGTAGCGCCTATCTCAAGGCGTTTATCTACGCTTTCATCGGCATTGCCGTGCTTCTGCTGATCAACTTCAGGAGCATCCGCTACGCCCTGCTCGGCTCCCTGCCGCTGGCGGTCGGCCTGCTGCTGATGATCGGCGGCATGCGCCTGATCGGGATCAGCTTCAACTCGGCCAATATCATCGTGTTGCCGCTGATTCTGGGTGTGGGGATAGACTCGGCCATTTACATCCTGAACCGGTATCGACAGGGAAAAGAATCACCGGAGAAGGTCGCGGTCAGCAGCGCCGGGGTCGGCGTATTCCTGAACGCTCTGACAATCCTGTTCAGCTTCGGAGCGCTGATGGTGGCGCACCACCAGGGTGTGTTCAGCATCGGCGCGGTCATGTCGCTCGGGATGGTTGCCAGCGTGGCGGCGTTTTTGATCTTTATGCCGGCGTTGTTGAGTTTGTGGGGGAAACGGTAGCGTCTTAGCCGTGGTTATATTCAGAAAGGTGAGTGTTCAGGTGATTCAGGAACATATTAAGAAAGAGTTCCCAGAATAAACCAGGAAATGTAAAGGCGGTCAATTGACCGCCTCAGATCATTGGCAAATCCTGTCCTTTCCCGCAACGGCGCGGGAGTTGATCGGACGAGTTTAGGCCCGGTCTTACTGCTGTGTTGGAACTTCACCTTTATGCCGATTATCGACTGCTTTTGAGTCTCCCTGGCGAAAATCCCACAGACTGAATTATTGTTTTAGCCGATTCAACCTGTTCTTGTAGATATAATTCGCACCCTGGATATACGCCAACGTATCCATCAGCATATCCTCCTGAGGCTTCAGGACGGTCGTTGCACCATCCTTCCTGACGAAGCTGAAGTAATCGGCCTCCTTCTTGGGTCCGAGAACTGTAAGCTTGTCATCATGAATGAAGCCGAGCTTCTGGTATGTGGAAATAAAAGCCCGTTCACTCCACGCGTCGGGAGTCAATACGTCCTTGCCGACAAATGCGCTTGTATATGAGAAGTTAAGCAGCCCGAGTACCGTTGGCGCAACATCGATCTGACTCATCATGCGGTCTACTACCCGCGGCTTGATGTGCGCCGGAGCATAGATGAAGAGCGGTATTTCATAGTTCTTTATGGGCAGCGCCAGCTTTGCGGCACTCCCAGCACAATGGTCGGCCACGATAACGAAGATCGTGTCGTTGAACCAGGGCTTCTTTTTTGCCTCAGCCAACAGCCGCCCGATGGCGTAGTCGGCATATTTAACACCTCCGGAGCGGCCGGAATGGGACGGAATATCGATTTTGCCTTCGGGATAGGTATAGGGGCGGTGATTCGAGGTCGTCATCACAACACTGAAAAACGGCTTCTTACGGGAGTGTGAAAGATCGCCCTCCTTGATGACCTTCAAAAACAGGTCTTCGTCGCATACCCCCCAGGCATTGGTAAATGTAATTTCGTCTTTGGCGAAGTTTGTCCTGTCAACCGTGGTGAACCCGTTGTTTTCGTAGAAGTAGTTCATGTTGTCGAAATAACCGTGGCCGGCATAGATAAACTTGTTGTCGTACCCTTTCTCCTTCATGATCGAGCCCCACGACACGAAGTTTTCATTTTTGGGGCGCTTCACGATGGACGTTCCGGGCAGCGGCGGCATGGAGAGGGTAAGCGCCTCCAGCCCGCGCACGGTACGGGTGCCGGTCGCATACAAATGGGTGAAAAAGAGCGACTCCCCGGCCAGTTTGTCCAGGGTCGGCGTGATACCCGTGCTACTACCGAATGAGGTAAGATATTCGGCACTCAGACTCTCTTCGACCACCAGCACAATGTTCAGGAGTTTTTCCGCCCCGCCCGGCTGTATGGTCCTGGAAATGGAAGGTCCGTCCTGCTTGATGAAGTGGCTGTTCTTCTCCTGCAGATCACCCTTCAGACGGGCAAGAACCCCCCTATCATCCCTGGTGACATAAAACTTGTTGAAATCCAGCTCGTTGTTTCTGAAAGCCGAAAAGAGGCTGTAGATGCCGTTTCCGGCCAATTCATCCGCATAATTGTTCGGAGATATCTGCGTCAGCGACAGGTCTACCGCCGCAAATGAAACTACCGGCAATAGGAGAAATGTCGCTCCGACCTTCAGACGGCCTCCGATACGTGATTTATGGGAAAATGAGCGGGAAAGATGTTTTCGTACCGGCAGGAAGCAAACGATATTGAGCAGCAGCAGTCCCGCGAGTATTGCGTTAACCGGATATGACTCCCTGATATTGCTGATGACTTCATTGGTATAGATCAGATAATCGACGGCGATAAAATTGAATCTGGTCGCAAATTCATCGAAGAACGTATATTCGGCGACAACATTGAACAGCATCAGATAGGTAAAGACGAAACCAAACCCGTAGGCGCACATCCGGAAAAAAGTACCGTTGAATATCCTGTCGGGGAGGAGTACGGCAACCAGTACGAACGGGATGGCAAAGTATGAAAAGGTCACGCAATCGAAGAAGAGGCCGACAGCATAAATCTTGGCCAGCAACAGAGGATTCAGATCGAGCTGGGAAAATGATTTAAACAGCAGGATCGTCCGGGTTAAAGTAGAGAATGCAATAATAGTAAGTAAGATGGTGTAAATCGAATGGAATCTGCTGTTGGCTTGCATTAAGATTAATCCTTTAAACGCTATATTTTACGTTTCTTTATCAAACTCCTAAACAATAACAGGTATGATATCTCAATGTCAAGGCGCCGTCACGGTAATGACCTGACTCCCCTCCCCTCCCGGATTGACGACCTGAAGGCGGAAATCCTTGTTTACGGGAGAATAGGGATACCGCTGATAGATCAATTTTGTACAGTCGACATAGATCAGCTTTTCCCTCTCGGCCATATCCTGTCCGCCACGTCCGCCGATCTGCAAACCATCCACATACACGGATGAATTTTGATTGAAGTTCTTTCCGGAAATAATCAGCTCATAGAAGTTGACGTGCTCGTTTCCCACCGTCACCTGGCCTATTTCAGGCCTGGTTTCGACAGACAGGACAAGTGGCACCGAACTGTTTTCGGGAGAGTTTTTTACCTGAACCTGATGAATCCCCCCCGGCACAGCTGGAACACTGAAAGAGATGGACTCCGGCGAAAGAAGTGTACTTGTAAGCGCAGCCCCATCAAAGAAAAGTAAAGAAGTGGAGCCAAAATTACTGCCACGGGCAATTACTTCACGTTCATGACCTGCAGCGCAGGAGCTGATCAGGGCAGGCTGCAGCGAGGTGAGCACTGGACGCACCGGGAGTACAGTAAAGTTATAGGATCTGCCGGTCATTCCGTCAGAGCGTTTCAGATAAAGTGCGTACAGACCCGCTTCCAGTTGCGGCGGCAGGTTGAATTCAGCAAGTTTTGCCCCGGAGATCCGGGCGGTAATTTCAACACTCCCCAGGAAAACAGAGGCGTTTTCACCGAAACCGGTTCCGGACAGCAGGACCTTTGCACCCGGTTCGGCCTGGGCCGGGATGATACTGAGAATAGTGACCGGCACTGCCACAGTGGGAGGTTTCGGAGCGGCCTCGCTCTTTATCCGCATCGGTCGTTCGGCGGTAGACGCATCGGACGTCAGGCAAAAGCAGAATACAAAAACGAATATTCGTAGGTATGTCAACATAGAGACACTCCGATCATTGAGGTTGAATTTATGGCTTACCCTTTAACCGTCATCGACAGCCAGATTCCACTCAGCATAAAAAAAACATTTGCTCCCCAGGCGGCGACAACCGGGGTCAAAACGCCGCTCCGGCCATATGAAAGCAGTACAGCATTGACGACAAAATACGCAAAACCGATTCCAATGCTGGCACCGACTCCCATGGCGATGCCTCCGGAGCGGCTGTTGCGCAGAGCGAAGGGAATCCCGAGCAGTACCATTATCAGGGCTGCAAAGGGGGACGCAATCTTGGTGTGCATCAGCGTTAGATAGCGATAAGCCTGATATCCCCCCAGCCTCAAATTTTCTGCATACTCTTTGAGTTTGCGGATACTCATGTTATCGGCATCGCTATCCAGAACCTGCAAATCTTCTATTTTAAGGTTCAGATCCGAAGTAACCGTTTTCAGGGGGTTCGAAACGTATCCTGTCGACCTGAAGTTTTTCAGTTCTGCCGAGTTCAGCACCCACCTACCCTCCCGGTAAACCGCTGTCTCGGCGTCAATCCTGCTGACCGGATTCATGGAGTCGTCCACACTCCAGACAACTACCCCGCTCAACGTTCGCGTTTTAGGTTCAAACAGGCGTGCCTGCAGGATCATCGATTTGGAGCGAAACCAGATATTGTTCCGTTTGAACGTGACACGATCACCTTTCTTCTTGATCTTGACATTATCGATCAGTTCAGTACGGGCATAACTATATGGTAAAACGAGCTCGGCATTGACCAACAACAAAATGCTGGCAACAAGCCCGAGAGCCAGCATCGGCAGAGAAATCCTCAGGAGGCTGATTCCGCAACTGCGCATGGCAATAATTTCGCTGTCGCGTGACAGCCCCCCAAGCGTCAGCAACGTTGCCATAAGAACCGAGAACGTGGCTGTACGACTGATCATTTCAGGAAATTTCCAGATAAAGTACTGTAGAATATCGACTGCAGCCCCACCGGCGCGCAGAAAACGGGGAATTTTCTCTATCAGATCTATAACCAGATAGAGCGCAACAAAACCGCCTAGACAGAGCATAAGAAGACGCAACCACGTTTGGGCTATATAACGGTCAAGGATGCCCATATCAGGACGCCCTCCGGAAATAATCAAGAAATCTTCTCAGCGGGAAAAGGGGAATTCTATTCTCCTGTGATGCCATTCGTAAAAAAAACAATCCTATACCAAAGAAAAACAGATTGGGAATCCAGAGCGCAACTGCAGGTGGGACAACGCCCTTCTCCGCAAGAGTACGCACTACCGACATCAGAACGTAGTAGGTGAGTATAATTGCAATACTGACGGAAAAACCGCCCGATTTACCCGAACGCCGATTCTGTATCCCCAGAGGGACTGCCAGGATAGCAAAAACCAGCGAGGCGAATGGAAAAGTAAAGCGGCTGTGAAGCTCCGACAGCATCTTTAAACGGCTTTTGGCAGAAGTACCTGGGGAAATGATCTGACGCTGAAGCTCGGATAGCCACATATCCGATTCAATTCGTGATACTGCGTTACTGCCCCCCTTTTCGCCAACCGTCATGCTGTATTCACCAAAATGGACTAACCGGTAGAGACCACCAGCACCAGCCATATGAATGGAACCATTATGCAAGGACAAAAGCAGTGCCTGGCTGCCAGCCGCACTCGTTACGATCCCGTCCCGAGCGAAAATTGTCATCGGGCGTTCAGGATTGCGGCCGTCATTAATAATGACCCCTTGCAACATATGGCTCTGTTCTTCATACCGGTCGGCATACATGACGACACCCGGAATATCGTCCCAGAACGTCTTTTCCCGAATGGTAGCCGTTATGTTCCGCTTCAGCACCTGAATGCTGAGTTCCCTGAATGAGCTGTTCCCCCATGGCACCCCGATCGTACTTGCCCCCAGCGCCAGCAGTACGGCAACAAGCGCGCAGACGATTACCGGTGGCATCACCTGAATGAGGCTTACACCGCTGGCCTTGATGACAATGATTTCGTTATCGGCCGAAAGTCGACCGAATGCCAGCAGCACCGCCAGCAAAAATGCCATAGGAATCGTAAACACCAGAAATGACGGGATAAGATACAGGATCATTCTGCTGACGTCCGCCAGCGGGACACCATGTGACACGACAAGATCAGTCAGTGTGATCAAGCGCCCCATCAGCAGAACCAGGGTAAAAATGACAATACCAAGCAGGAAAAGCGAAGAAATTTCGCGAATTATGTAGAAGTATAAAATACGTTTCACTGTAAGATGATACATGAGTGGGAGAAATGTGTAAAGCGCTCAGCAGACAAAAAAAAAACGGGAACCCGATGCCGGATTCCCGCCTCAAACAATTCTTTAACAAATAATCAGCTTTGAGCAGACCAAAGACCGTGCAGGTTACACAGTTCGCGAGCTGTCAATTTCTTTGCAGTAACATTAAATGTTGCGGTCGGCGCATCCCCGGGATTGAGGAACTGACGATATGCCTTGCCGTCTGCGACCAGTTCGATCCACTCGATATAATGTTTTTCTTCCATCGGGTGAGCAACTGAACCGATCGTCACTTTTACGCTGCCGTTTCCAATTTCAATGACCGGGACATGCTTCTCCTTGGCGGCATCAACGGTATTTTCCGACAACAACTTCATATCCTGACCGCAACAGGAAAGATCTCCCTCGCCTGCATGAACGACCTCAACAATATTGCCGCACAACTCACACTTGTAGACTTCAAGAAGTTTTGCCATTGTATTTCCTCCCTATCATGTAGTAGCCCGCCAGCAGGGCTCAAGTTATTACCGGCTTTCTCCCGGCAGTTCTAAATGTTGCGCGGATTCAGCTCGGCTTTGGTTCCATGATTTATCTTGCCATCATGAACCTTGCCGATATTTTAAATACGACTGATCTTGTCCTTTATACCGCACTTAATTTTTTTTGCAAGCAGAAATCAAAGAGGGGACGCATTTCTGCGCCCCCTCTTTGATTTCTGTCATTGATATTAAAATATTACGACAACTGACGACCGCCTTCAGCAGCCCATTTTTCAAGCATTGGCGTGGTAACTGATTTCGGACGCTCGATGGCGTAACCGAGACCACGATCCCATGTGATATTTGCCATGCAGCCAAGTGCGCGGCCTACACCGAACAGAACGGTGTAGAAGTCATATTCACGGAGACCGAAGAAGTACTGAATGACGCCGGACTGGGCATCAACGTTTGGCCAAGGATTCTTGGTCTTGCCATGCTCAGTCAGTACGCCCGGAGCAACTTCAAAAATCATCGAAACGACCTTGAACAACGCATCGTCTTTGAGGCCGGGGGTGTTGAGGCAGAATTCACGCTGCGCCATGTAGCGCGGATCGGTCTTACGCAGAACGGCATGACCGTAACCGGGGATTACCTGGCCGGCATTGAGAGTATCCCAGAGAGCAGCTTTGATCAGCTCTTTGGTCGGCTCGACATCTTTGCAGTATTTAGCCTGGAAGTTCATGGTCCAAGCGAGAACTTCCTGGTTGGCGAGGCCGTGCAGCGGGCCTGCCAGACCGTTGAGGCCTGCAGAGTAGGAATAGTAGGGGTCGGACAGAGCTGAGTGTACCAGATGAGTGGTATGTGCCGATACGTTACCGGACTCATGATCGGAGTGAAGGATGAAGTACATACGGGCAACGTCTTTATACGCTTCACTCTGGCCGATCATATGGGCAAAGTTGGCGCCCATGTCAAGTGTTGGATCAATGGCAATCTGTTTGTTGCCGCGATATTTCAGGTTGTAGATATAGGCAGCAATGATCGGAATACGGGCAACGATGTCGCTGGCATCTTCATAGACAGATTCCCAGGCGGTCATTTTGTTGAATTTTCCGGAGTTGTAAAATGCAGCAAATTTGGAATCTTTCTGCAGTGCCAGAATACCGACCGAAAGCATGACCATCGGATGGCTGTCAAGAGGCAGAGCCTTGATCGCATCAAACGCATACTGGGGAACAGCCTGACGCACTTTCCACTCGGCGATCACTTCATCAGTCTGGGCCTGAGTCGGAACTTCTCCGGTGAGCAGGAAATACCAGAAAGATTCAACGGTCGGATAATTGGAACCTTTTGCCTTGGGAAGTGCAGCAAATGTCTCAGGAATTGTCTTACCACGGAAACGGATGCCTTCCTGCGGATCCAGATAGGAGATATCAGTTACGAGCGAACGGATATCACGGGCTCCACCGATACACTGGTCGATGTTAACCTGATCAATGATGACCTTGCCAAATTCTTTGACGAGTCTGGTGATGCGGGGGCGGTGTTCCTCGATCTTCAGCTTGAGTGTGTCTTTCAGGGCCATTGTTTTACTCTCCTTTTCGTGGTGTGGGGGTGAACCCGGATAAAAAGCTCTTTCATCTTCCTGGCATCAGATCCATCAGTTATTACGGGGAGAAACGGGACTCTTTTTTAGCATACTGTATACGATTTGTGCTGCAGTTATACTCGACCGTATACGGAAAATGCAACAAAAATTTTGCTCCATGAAATCAACTCAGAATTACCAGCTCGTCACTGGAATGGGTGAGACGTTTAAGGCCTTCATTACTCAAATAAAAGGTATTCTCAATACCGACTGCTCCTTCACCCGGAAAGACGACTTTCGGCTCAAAAGCAAAGGCCATCCCCGTTTCCAACGGCATCTGCGTAAAGCCACGGGCGATAAACGGGTATTCATCTATTTCAACACCAAGCCCATGCCCGATGAATGAAACCTGCGATCCTTTTGCTCCCATAAAGCTGTCGGCATACCCCATGTCAACGGCACACTTTAAACAGGCATCATACAGAGCGCCCCAGCTCATCCCGACCTCTGCAGTCCGGATCATCATCTCCTGAATCTTAAGCATGTCGTCATACGCTTTGCGCAGCCTATCAGACGGCTCTCCGACTGAAAATACACGGGTTTGATCGCTTAGATACCCATCCACACACCCGGCAAAATCAATAATAACCGGTTCATGTGATTCAATCCGCTTCAGGCCGGCGCCCTGCCCGAAAGAAGGATTTAATCCCATCCCCCCCAGCGGTGTATCAGAATAGGCCGGCACCGCACTGTCGGTTCCGGAAAAGATCTGGCCATAGCAGATATCTGAATTGAATCCTCTCATTCGTACCAGCCCCTGATGCCCCTCCTTGCGGGCCGTGTATTCGAGTTCGGCGGCTACATCCAGGTCCGTCATACCAACGCGAATAATCTCCTTGGCACGTCGGTACACGCGATCAACCTGGTCGGCGGCGTCCTTCATCAGATGAATCTCGTAATGTGATTTTATCATCCTCACCTTGCGGATCAACGGGGTTGCATCAGCAAAGTCGGCGTTCGGGTAAAGCTTCTGATACCGTTCATAAAAATTTACCGGTAAAACGTCCAACTCCAACCCGATCCGCTTCGGCACGGGGTACCCGTACCGCGACAGAATAGCGGGAATATCCTTCAACGAGCCGAAGGGCATCACTTCCTTGAGGCCTGACTCCATCCGTGCCCGCCCCGCCTCCTTGCGAACCATGAAAAGCGGCTGGCCGGATGCCGGTACATACAGATTTCCGCTCTGTACAGTACCGGTAAAATAAAACAGATCGGCATTTTGAACGATAATAATGGCGTCCAGCGATTCCATGATCATGTGTTCCTGAAGTTTTTTGCAGCGATATTCAAGTTCGGTTGCCGGTGTTAGACGCATCACATTCTCCTGATAAGTTTAGTAACCTGAATTATAATAAAAATATTTTAGTACGCAAGCACTGACCTGAATCAGTGATATTTTTCTGGGACGTCCAGCAAACGGTTGACCGGCTTCGTCAAATTGACTAGTATCATCACCCGACTTTAGAGCGGTCAACGTCAAATTTGTCTACGGTGGTACAATAATTCATGCATTCCTACCCATACACGATAACGATCTCTTCTGAAAAGGGGGGCGTCGGCAAGACAACACTCGCAACCAATCTGGCAATCTATCTGAAAGCGATGCGCGAAGATTTGCCGGTAACCCTGTTCTCCTTTGATAACCACTTCACAATTGACAAAATGTTTGAACTGCAAAAGCGTGATAAAGATTCCCCAGATATCCATGCGCTTCTGATGGGTGCAAAAGCCGTCGAAGTGGTTCAGACCGGCCAGTATGGAGTCGGTTTTATCCGTTCATCATCCGAGCTGGGGGATATTCATGAACGTTTCAAAGGTCCGATGACCCTGACCCGAATGCTTGCCGAGTCAGGCATCTCCGGCATAGTCATTATTGACACGCGGCCGGATCTGAACATTCTGACCCAGAATGCCCTCTATGCTGCCGACCGGGTGTTGATTCCGGTCAAGGATCTGCCCAGCCTTGAAAACTGCAAGAACATCTTTACGCTGTTCGACCAGCGTGGCATCGACAAAAAGTCATTGGCGCTGATCCCCTGCCTGATCGACGAGCGCATCAAGTTCGAGGGGATCTTCAAGGATCAGAAAACGCTTCTGCGGGCAATTGCCGTCAATCGCGGCTACCGGTGCCTGGATACCTATATTTCAAAAAGCCCGAAAGTCGAAAGTCTGAATACAAATCCCGAAGGAAAAATTTATCCTATTCTGACCCATGCGCGCAGCACCGAAGTTCATGGCCAGTTCATGGAAATTACCCGAGACATACTCAGGACTGTTGATGCGACCAAAGAAACCAGAGCGTGTCTTTATCACACATGGCTGCTCGAAAAGGAAGCTCACAAAAAGGAATCCTATCTGGCGCGCCTGGAGGGTCTCGCGGAGCGCTGCCTCATCTGTGGTGCCCTTCTTTCCGAGACCCCGGATGACCGCGGTTTCTATTTTGAAACGTCCGATAGATCCGCCCGCGGTTTCCTGCATGGCAATTGCGTCAGCAGCATGTTTTGTTCCACACTCTATGGCCTGCAGGATAACGATCCGGCATTCGATGCGGCCCGAGCCCTCGTAGCCGACAAGCTTACCAGAGCCGTGTCGCTGCTGTTGCCGCGGATCAGCTCAGAAGAAAGTCTGCTCGATTATCGACAGTTCAGCATGGCCGGAGAACAGCTGCTTCAGAAGAGCGTAGACATGCCAGGATTCGACGCCGGAGAATTCAATGGTCTACACGATAGATTATATCTGCTGTTAAACGAAGCTCTGGCGGGATTTGAAGGGACATTGCGCAAAGAGAGCTGGCTGTCGGTATATCCGGTGGATCCGGGCAATCCTGAGAACGTTCTGCATGAAGATTCGTACAAAACCGTCCACAGGTTACAGACTCACTTTGCTGAGGCGATCAAACTACCTAATTGACAAGCTGTGACGCCGTGACCAGACTTATTCCCTTGCCGGCAAGTCCAGGCAGTGCAGCTGCAAGGGTTGCAATCGTTTCCGGATGAGGATGACAGATCGCGATTGCTGAACCGTTTTTCCTGGCCAGTCTGACCGCCTGATCGAGCTGGCCAAGTATGTAGCTGCGCTTCTGTTCGTTATCAAGAAACACATTCCTCCGTGCGGACCTGACGCCCAGCCGTCGGGCCACTTTCAATCCCGCGCTCCCGGGCGACGTTACGCTATCGATAAAGAACAAATTGTTTTTTTTCAGGATTTGAAGCACCGTTGCCATTTTTTCCTCTTGTTCGGTAAATTCCGACCCCATGTGGTTATTGACTCCAACCGCTCCAGGAAACTGCCGTACAAACCCGGACACCCGCTCCTGCAGCTCGCCGGCATCCATGGATACAAGAAGTCCATTAGCTTCAAGACGGCGTTCCGGCCACCCTTTAGACTGCATCGGAATATGGATCATTGTTTCAATTTTATTTGAGACCGCATACGCTGCCACATCTTTATCGACGCGAAGACTGGGGATTATTGCAAACGTAAGCGGAACTTTGATTGCTGCCAGCGAACTGGCCTCTGACAAGCTGCCCCCCATATCGTCAATAATAATCGCCAAACGTCCAGACGGACTGGTCACCGCCCCAGGTTTTTCGGTTTCAGGACGTGTAGCTGTCGGCGGATAGACGCTCTGCTCTGCGTGCGGAGATGGGAGGGGGGCGATTGGCTCAGGAACGGCAGTCAGGGGAATTGCTGAGCCGGATTTGTCAGGCTTGACGTGATGCTGTTCCGGCTTTGTGGGCGCGATCCCCGTTTTCACGGGCGGGGAAAACAGATAATAGCCGGCAACTACTCCAACAATCAGAATTAAAATCACAAGCGCCGCCGTCCGGGACCCGGACGGCGGCTTTCGGGATTTATTTTTGGCTGGTGCGGCCATTATTTACCGGCACCGGCATTTCCCGCACTGTTGCCGCCTCTCCATAGTCGTAGGCGGCAATCAGAACGGTCGGCAGCGGTAGCGCGCAGTTTATGTATGACGTGAGCACTTGATCCCATAAATTATTATTTTTCATTTCCCATCGACTTGATAAGTTCCC
>JBAVTM010000082.1:0-20886 GCA_049696195.1 Desulfuromonadaceae bacterium
CAGCCGTCGATGAAAGCAGCGCTCACGATAATGCCGGCATCGATCTCGATATCGATCCGCGTGGCGCAGGAACCTGCCGTGTCATAACTGAATCTCATCGCTGTACTCCTCCCGTCGGGATCACCACGCCGCCCGAAACCACGAATTTTACCGCATCCTCAACCGTCATGCCGCTCTCGAACACATCGCAGTCGCGGAACCAGAGGGCAAACCCGGACGTCGGATTCGGCATTGTCGGTATGTAGACCACAACCAGGCGCTCACCATCCCGCTCCACCTCGGCCGTCACAAATCCCACAGCGCGCACGCCGGGACGGGGCCACTCCACGAAGACCGCGCGCCGGTAGGACGAGCCCCCTTCACTGAATACCTTGATCAGCTGCTTGCTTGAGGTGTAGATCGACTTTACCAGCGGTATCCGCGTCATCAGATCATCACCCAGTTTCAGCAATCGTTTCCCGAGCACGTTGGTTGCGACCAGGCCGGTCAGGTAGATCACGGCAGCGCCGGTGATCATGCCGATACCGGGGATATGCCCCTCGCTCCTGCCGTAGAGCACCATCAGGCTGTCCAGGTGGCTCCCCAGGATACCGTCGGCGAAATTGAAGAGAAATTTGAGAATAAAGATCGTGATCCCAAACGGGATGATGATGAAGATCCCTGCCAGGAAGGTCCCTTTGAGATGTTTGACCACTGCTTTCATGCGACTGCTCCCTTTTTTGTCTGAATGCCTGCACGACGGCAATGCCTGCCGCACCGGTAGTATGGGTACCCTATGTGGCGGCTGATGGCAAGCAGAAACCCTTGTTGATCATGACGGAACCGGGGTCGATCACCCTCCCGGCTTCATGCTTTCCATCGCAGTTCTTTACGTATATTTCAACATCGCGTCTCACATGCAGCTATATATAAACAGACAAGCCAACGTCGCCCCCACAAAGGGTTGACCATGGAAGCCGGGTGCGAAATCATTGATGCTTTCACGATGAGAGTTTATAATCAAAATAACGTGAAACAGCTGCTTCGCTTCAGGAGGTCGATATGAAAACGTTAACGCGTATAATCTTTGCGGCGATGGTACTGCTCCTGCTGGGCGCCATACCCGAATCCGGTGCAGATGGCAGACGCTCCGGCCATGGGTCACGCGTGGGAGTGGGTGTCTGGCTCGGGCCGGGGTGGTGGGGTCCCTCCTATTACCCGTATTATTATCCGTACTATTACCCGTATTATCAGCCGGAGCAGCGGATAGTGATCGAGCAGCAGCCCGAGATGGACGTGCAACCGGCACCGCAGGCAGAAGAGCAGCAATACTACTGGTATTACTGCACGGAGCCGAAGGGGTACTACCCGTATGTAAAACAGTGTCCGAGCGGCTGGATGAAGGTTGTGCCGACACCTCCACCATCGTCCTCTTCACCGTCGGAATAAAGGAGTGAGATAATCATGAGAATCGTGAATTGGTTTATGGCGGTTATCTGCGTGATCCTGATGGCAGGCTGTGTAACACTCCCGACGGGGCCGAGCGTGAGGGTGTTCCCGGCGCCAGGAAAGCCATATGACCTGTTCCTGTCCGAAGATGCGACGTGCAGACAGGCGGCAGAACGGCAGATTGGCATGCTGCCCCAGCAGATCTCAGATGAGAACACGGCCAGAGGCGCCGTTGTGGGAACAGCAATTGGAGCAGGAGTCGGTGCGGCCATCGGGGCGGCTTCAGGGCATGCAGGGCCCGGGGCTGCTATCGGCGCCGCAAGCGGACTGCTCGTCGGCAGCTCGTCGGGCGCCGATGCAGGCCGATATGAGGCCCGGGAAGCCCAATGGCGTTACGACACAGCCTACCTGCAATGCATGTATTCGCACGGCAACCAGGTCTACAATTCTGGATCGAGATACTATCGCCGGCGGGCGGTAATCGTACCCCCTTCTTATCAGGAGAACGAATATCCTCCTCCGGACTACAGGCCGCTCTATCCGCCGCCTGATACACCGCCCCCGGGGCCGCCGCCCGCACCGTCGGTTCCCTGACGTTACAGAGGGACTTATCAGCGTGGACTCCATATGGGTTCCATGCTCCCTCGATTGAGTTTTTATTCTTCTCTGGTACAGTATGCCTATGAATCAGAACGCTATGCTGAGGAGAGAAAAGCTATGAATATCTTCGAGTTTGCCATGAAAATGGAGTTGGACGGCAAAGCATATTACGAAAAACTTGCTGCCGAGACCGCAGTAACCGGGCTGAAAACGATCTTTGCCTCATTGGCAGCGGACGAGCAGAAGCACTATGACACCATACAGGCCATAAGATCAGGCGCTTCCGGGACAATGGCCGAGTCAGTCGTCCTGGAAGAAGCAAAAAACCTGTTTGCGGATCTGGTGAAGGACAAAAGTATCGGCGCCACCCTGAAGAAATCCCTGGATGGTTATGAACACGCCAGGAAGATCGAGGCGGACAGCGTCCGGTTCTATGAAGATGCGGCAGCGAAGGAAAACAATCCGGACACGGCCAGGCTCCTGTTGCGGATTGCCGATGAAGAGAAGAAACATTACAACATCATGGACAATCTCTGCGACTTCACATTGGCGCCGCAATACTTCCTGGCTTGGGGAGAATTCAGCAATCTCAAGGAAATGTAGCGCAGAAGAATTACGGATTTTTGAGTGATTTTCACTGAGTGCAGACAACACTTTTCGCACTCTTCATTAAGTACCCCCATTGGCTTCCGCCGTAATTAAAACGGGGTATACCCGGGGCAAAAGCGCCTTTCCAAGGATTACCCCATGCCCGTTCCTGACTACGACATCATCATCGTCGGCACCGGTCCGGCCGGTCTCGGCGCCGCCTTCCAGCTCTCCGCAGCCTCCCCTTCCCTCTCGATCCTGATGATCGACCGGGAGCGGATCTGCTCCGGCGGGCTGTTGAACGACTGTAAGCAGAACTACACCTACCCCATCGGCTTTGCCGCGGACAGCTGGACCAGGGAAGAGGCCGAGCGACTCCTCCCGATGGTGGAGAGTGTGCTGCAGCCGGTCATCAAGGATAAGCACAACCTGGAGGTCTACCGGCGGCGGGCGGAACGGCTCGGCGTATCACTGCTCGACATCCGCCAGGCCCATGTCGGCACCGACCGCAGCCGCGCGTTGATCCGGCGCCTGCTGGACGAGCTCACGAGTCGCGGGGTGCGGTTCATGCTGGAGCGGGAAGCCACCGATGTACGTGACGACGCCGGCGGGTCAGGGGTCGTCATCGCCGGCGGGGAAACACTGCGTGCCCGGAAGGTAATCGTCGCCCCCGGACGGAAAGGGTTCAGTTTTCTCCAGCGGGTGATGGAGCGGATGGGGATCGCTTACATCGACAACGTGGTGGACGTGGGGGTCCGGATCGAGACCCGTCTGGACAACTATCCGATCGTCAAGGATTACTACGACCCCAAGTTCCACTTCCCCGACGGGGTGCGCACCTTCTGCACCAACTCGGGCCTTGCGCGGGTAGTGCTGGAGCGCTACCAGGGCTTCAGCCTGGTCAATGGCCACGCCCTTTCCGAGGATCAGGCGGGAAACAACCTGGTGAATTTCGCCCTGCTCAAGACCATCGGCCTGAAGGCCCCGGTACGCAGCGGCCAGCAGATGGCGGTCTTTCTCGCCACGCTGGCCAACGAGATCGGCGGCGGCAAGCCGCTCATGCAGCGGGTGGGAGATTTTCGTCTGGGAAAACGTTCCACCGCCGAGACCTTCAACGAGGATCTCTACGACTTCCCCCCCAGCTGCCCGGTTACGGCCGGCGACCTGGGGCTGGCCGTGCCGGCCAAGATCATGCGTCACATCTGGGCGGCCCTGAAGAAGCTCGACACCATCGTCCCCGGCGTCCTGCATCCCAGCACGATCATGTACTACCCGGAGATAAAGATGTACGCCAACAAGCCCGCCTTTCTCGACCGCAACTTCCGGGTCAGCGCAAGCATCTACATGGTCGGCGACGGCGCCGGCACCTCGCGCGGCATTACCGGAGCCTGGGCCAGCGGGATCAGGGCGGCGGAAGGGATTCTGCAGGGAAGTTGACGGAGACGGGGAGCGGCCGCATCACAACAGGCATGATATGGGGCATATGGTTTGAACGCCGGGAAGCCCGCATTATAGCGGGCTTTTCATTTCATCAAGGCGGTTCCTAGCCGAAACGGATCAGGCAGATCCCGGCAAGAATCATCAGTGAGGCTGCGAAACGGATGCGGCCACACGATTCACCGAGTATGAGAGCCCCGATCAAGACTCCGGCAACGACGCTTGCCTGGCGCACCGGAACGGCATAGCTCATCGGGGAAAGGGCCAGCCCGTAGCGAAAAGAGATGAACGAAGCCATCATCAGCGGACCGCCGGTCAGGATCAAGCGGCGGTTGTCACGCCATTCCCGGATAATCTGGGAGCGATGGCGAGGGCGCAGGATGTTGATCGTCATCAAGGCCAGCATCGAAACGACAAGGAGATAGGTGAAGTAGAGCGGGGGATAGGAGGTGACACCGATCTTATCGACGATCGCCCCAAGCGAATAGACGAAACCGGCGGCGAGCGCGGCCTGAACAGAGGGCTCGACAAGGCTGCCGAACGGGCGCAGCATCTCCTGCATGGACACTCGCCGCATCTGGAGAAGGTAGCCGCCTGTAAAGACGATCAGTATCCCCCACAAGCCAATCTTGCTCAGTTGTTCACCAAGCAACAGCCCCCCCCATAGCGGTACATAGACCATGGAGGTCTGGGTAAGCGGGTAACTCAACGAAAGGTCGCCGGACTGATAGGCGCGGCCGGTAAAGAGGTGGTAGAGCACGAAACAGAAGGCACCTGCCGCAGCCAGCAGAATGACATCGGTACCCGGCCGGGGGAACGGCCCAGGCAAAAACGGCATCAGCGCGGTAAAGAGACCTGTTGAGCAGGAGAACATCCACCAGATGAAAACCGTCTTGTTGCGGCTCTGCTTGATGTAGAGATTGTAGAGGGCGTGCATGATGCCCGAGAATGCGATCAGGGTAAAGGCGGAGTAACTCATTACGCCTATAGTAGCGCAAAACATTTTTTAGTCAAACTAAAGTTTTCAGTACCGTTTCGCTGCCCACTTCCGGCACCGCTGGAGGGATGGTCTCCGCACTCCTGCTTTTGGACTCAACCTTGTCCTAGGTAATCATCATACGCACAACCGGACATCATAAGTTTTTCATATTTTTGCCATTGTCATAAAGGGTGCTATACTTGGCACAAATAGCTGGAGAACGGCTGGTTTACCGCATCGCTGCCCGTTGAGAGAGATACACAATCAGCACGCATGTTAGTGAGGGTTGGAAGTAACTTCCTTCAAGGCCTTCTGCAGCTTTTCCTTGTTTAACCCCTGAATCCTGATCCTGTTATCGATGACAATGAGCGGTACACCCCGTTTCTGTTGAGGAACACCCATTGAATCGTAGATATTCATCAACGTTGCCATATATTCTTCATCCGTATCGATTTCACGATTAATGAAAGGTATATTGTTGTTTTTCAGATATTCCTTGGCCTCCCGGCAGTGAGGGCAGGTGGAAAGGGTATAGATGACTACCAGAGGGGTTTTCACCCCTGGCGGCTGAAGCGGGGTTATCAGCGTCTGTTTGCCGGAGTCTTGAGTCGCTTCACCTGCAAAAGAAGTTTCAGTAAATGTAAGTACCAGTAAACTTACCACTAAGAAAATTATTCTGTGCATGATTGAATCCTTTCTGATTGTAACGGCTCTGATTTAAAAGCAGCTTTCAGATATCACACCATTGTTATCCAGTATAATTTTACCGGCAGTCACCAGTAACAGCAACCGGATTTTTTACAGGAGGTAATCTTTATGAAACCTGGATTTATCATAGCTGCATGTGCATTATCGATGTTGGCCTCCTCTGCCTTCCAGACTACACATGCCGAGGACGTAGGCGAAAACAACTATTTCAGGATGATGGGCAGCAACAAGCCGCCCGCAATGGTCGGCAAGCCGGCTCCCGACTTCAGACTGGAGGGGGTCGTCGGCACCGAGACGGGGAAGGAGTTCAAGACCCTGGCGTTGAAGGATTTCAGGGACAAGTGGCTGGTGTTCTTCTTCTATCCGGCTGACTTCACCTTCATCTGTCCAACGGAAATTAAAGGCTTCAGCGACAATATCGACTCATTCAAGAATTTGAATGCAGAAGTTATCGCGGTCTCAACCGACAGCAAATGGTCGCACCTTGCCTGGATAAAGAGGGGTGATCTGGGAAATCTCAGGTATCCGCTCCTTGCTGACATCACCAAGGAGACAGCCCACGCCTACGGAGTCCTTGATTCAGTGCAGGGGGTTGCATTGCGAGGGCTTTTCATCATTGATCCCAAAGGCACCATTCAGTACCAGGTTATCCATAATCTGGACGTTGGCCGGAGCATTGAAGAGACCCTCCGTGTGCTTGAGGCTCTCCAAAGCGGCGGCCTCTGTCCGCTGGGGTGGAAGCCGGGTCAAAAGACTCTCGGAAAATAGCGCTACGCGGAGTGAAACCAGGGCATCGGGCATAATCACAGTGAATGCCGGAAAGCAGTCTTACCCACGGAGATTTCCCCGGCAAGAATTTAAGCAGCTGTAACAGAGAGCCTCAAGGAGTGCGTGCAGGGTTCTTTCCTTGTTCGATAAAAGACCCGCTATACGCAGTGCCGTTGATGAGGACTTTAATCTCTTTACTCTTGTTTTCCAGAATATATGCCACGGGCATGTAAACCGCGTAACTGTAGGCATACGTGCTGCAGACAAAGACCTTACCGTTGGTAAAAGCCAATGCCGTCTTGGCATCACAGCCCTTAAACTGACCGACAACCTTTGTTTCTTCAACAACCTCGTACCCTTCGCTTTTCAGTGATTCAAGGTCCGCAGAAAAAGATGTCTCACTCTTTGCCAGCATCAGCATAATCCCCATAAAAACAAGCATCGCTCTCATGATCGCTCCTTCCGCCAAAAGGTTATTAAAAAAACTTCCTGCCATACCGCTGCCCTGCTTGATACTTCATGGATCGTGGCAATGTCCGAAAGTCGCCTCTTACCCCGGTAGATTGTCCCGATGATTTTTTTTTGCTTTATGGTAAGATCTAAATATGGATCTGGTACTTTAATAACAATCCATGGTTTCGGGGTAACATGTTGGTTTTCTGCATAGGGAGGTGTCCCATGACAACGACCAAGATCGACGAGGCTATCGAACGCTATGTGAACGAACGTAAAAAAAGTGAACGGAAAGTGGCAGAAACCAAGTTCCTGAGATACACGTATCTTGCTTGTGGCGAGAGCGATATAACGGCATTCATGCGTCGAAGCCGCAGCCTGATACGCTACTACATCGACTATCTGACAGTGCTGGAAAATCCGCTGCGCGGGCCGCAGGCAGCATGGCTGGTCCTGATGGCAATGGTATTTGCATTCGGGATCTACATGCTGACAGACGAAGAAATGCGCGTCGCCGGTATTTTTATTTCTTCGGGAACGTTGGTTAACGGCATTGCTTTGGGGCGCTCCGTAATTGATAAATGGGTTGAGACCTCCGTTACAATCGCCCTCTACCGGGAGATCATAGAACTCATCGACAGTTCACTGCCGGCCGAGTGCTGAAACATCACGTCGATGAATCCATGAGGAGTACATTCATCCCAGATGTAGTTCGGGCTTAAGGTTGTCAGGCTTGAAACTTTTCGCTACGCGCCACCCCTTGCTGCCATTCAGCACCGGCTCCAGACGGCAGTCGATGTAGCCGATCAGGCTCGCATCCTCGGGGAGTTCTGTGGCAAATCTGACAATACGGAAGGCCACCAGATCACCCACCTCGGGATACGCAGGCGCTTCAGGCATGGTCGGCCCCCAGATAGCGAGCGTACCCTCCTGGCTGGCAAGCTGCAGACGATACCAATGTTCCCCATCAGCACCGCACCGTCCCTCCTCCAGTATCAGAGCGGGAATACGCGCATTCAGCAGCAGCGGATACTTCAGCGTGCAGGCATGGGCAAAGGCGGACTTGTTATCCGGAAACTGCAGTACCGTTTCATTTTTTCTGTGAAACCAGTCAAACATCCATTCGACCTTTCCAACCCGTTCAGAAGAGTGACAAATATTTCCATTCTCACCGTATATGCAATTCTAGCGTACATTGTCTGATTTTCAAGCGATGATACGAAATAACGAGGGTGGAGGCATGTCAACGGGATGAGAACAAACGATTTGGATGATCGGCAGACGTGAGGAGGCGTAGACCGGAGTTATGTTTTCAGTTCAGAGCACGGTCACTTACCGTGCGCACAATAACAAAAAGGGAGGGGTCGCCCCCTCCCTTTTGCCTTTCATACTACTTGCTAGCGGACGATCTTGCTGACGGCCGTCGCCGTGTCCAGATCCGGATCCTGATCGTCGATGGTCAGCGTCCAGCTGATTTCACCAAGCGCGGTCGGCAGGTAAGATGGGAAGGCGTAATTCGCCGTCGCTCCTGCCGAGAGAGTTACAGTCGCGGTCTGGCTGTAGACCGTAGCCCCGTTCTGGATCCCGATCAGAGTGGCGTTAGCGCTTCCCGACACGGTTCCTGGGTTGACCGCTGCCAGTTTCAATACTACCTGTTTACCGCGGGAGAGACTCACCCTCCGGGATGCCGATAAACCGGAGATGTCGATATCCAGAAGCTGACTCGTCGGCGGCACCGAGCCGGCTCCAGTCAGGTTCAGGGTGGCAACGGCAGTGGCCGGGTCATTGCTGACGATCTGCAGGCAGCCATTGTCAGTCGTGCCGTCAACAGGGGTGTAGGTTACCGACAGATTCTGGCTGCCACCCGCTGCGACCGAGAAGGACGACGAGGGAGACGAGGTGTATTCCCCGCTTGTACCGGCACAGGCATTGATAGCGGTTACATCCAGGCTGGCTGTCCCAAGGTTCTGCACCTGCGTGGTGAGAGTCGCCGCGCCGCCGACCGTAACGGTTCCGAAGTTGAGGACGGCTGGGTTCAGATTGACATCCGGGGCCGCTGCAGCGGTCACCGTAAAGGTATTGGTGCTGACAATTTCCCGGCCGTGGTTTGCGTTGTTCGGGTCCGGGGTCCAGCTTGAACCGAAGACAGTTTTCCCGCCCACCTGGGACAGATCGTAGCTGTTGCCGTACCAGGCTACCTTCCATGAGTAGGTCCCCGGTGCTGTCGGAGCCGAGCCGCTCAGCGTCACCGGCAGTCCGGCGCCGCCACCGGTACCGCTTGGGCCTGTGGATCTGGCCAATTCTACCATGTTCTGGTCATAGAGGATTGCCCGTACCCAGCCGGAGCGATAGCCGCCGCTGATGGTCACCGAAATGGCCTCACCCGGGCTGTAGGTCAATTTGTTGGTCTTGCCGGCCAGGTTTATGTCGCTCTTGGAACTCGAGGAGTGCGTGCCATGGGCGTGGCAGCCTGCACAGGTCGACGACACCGAGCTGTGGCAGCCTGCACAATTTGTCGTGAAAAAGCCAGATTCCGCCCGGCTCTCGGTTCCCGATAGCTGGAATGCTACCAGCGCCAGTGACAACGTCAGAAAAAATGTTGCTCTCTTCATAAAACCTCCACTATGCTTAATTACGGAACGTACTGTTCCGCTGCTGCTCGTCTTGAACCCGCTCTGCGACAAATGCCCACAAAAAAAGCCGGGTTGCCGAATCTCGGGAGAGATATTTCGGCAACCCGGCTGTCTCGGTGAGACCCGTGGGCTTTCCGCCCCACCCTCGCAGGTGGTTTAGTATTATCGTGCATCTCGGGTTGCATGCAGCCCGCAAACAAAAACAGCCGGGGCCGCATATCGTTAAATATTTCGGCAGCCCGGCTGTCTCAAAGAGACCCTTTAGGTTTTCCGCCCCACCCTCACGAATGGTTTAGTATTATCGTCTATCTGATTGCAGTATCTAATGTAACTGTTGCTACCCTAACAAAGACAGCTGAAAAAAAGCAACAAATTTATGATAAGCTCCGGCTAACATGAAACAGGAGTAAAGGGAAACCCTTTGCAGGCGGTGTTTTCAGCAGGCTGCTGCACCTCATTTCATTTGCTGCCGAACACCTTTCGCAGGAGATCCGTGGTCCGGGCTGCAGGGTTTGTCCGGATCTTCTTCTCCTCATCTCCGACCATGACAAAAAGGCCGTCCAGGGCCTTGTTGGTTACGTATGTATCCAGGTCAAGTGACGGAGTGCCTGCCAGAGACATGAACGGGATCGATTCGTACTTGCCGATCAACTCTTTGTAGGAACGGGCGGTGCCCACCTGGTTCATGCTCTTTGCCACCATCGGCTTGAAGGCTTCAAAAAGCTGCAGCCTGGTCTTTTTTTCAAAGAAACCGGTTGCGGCCGTATCGCCGCCACTCAGAATCCCCCTGGCATCTTCCACCGTCATCTGCCGGATGGCATCACCGAAAACAACAGCAGCCTTAGGGGCCGCCTTCTCAGCAGCCCGGTTCATGCTCAGCACAAACTCGTCCACCTGCTGCTGATACCCGATTTTCCCCAGGATATCCGCGGCCTGCTGGATTCTGTTGGGAAGGAGGATCTTGATTGCCTGGTTGCCGAAATAGCCGTCCGGCTTGGCAACAGCGATTACGGCACGCTCGGTCCCGCTTGCCAGCGCTTCCTTGAGCCCCTTGATGATAGTGCTGTCATCAAGAGATTTCTGCGGCTGCAGCCTTGTCATTACCTCGCTGGAAAGATCTTCGAAAAATCCCGCATGGCAGGGAGACAGCATGAGGAGAAGCATGGTTGATGTTGCATAGAGTATGCGTTTGATGGGATACCTCCTTGGGGCAGCGGCCCTGTTTACAGGGACTGGGGTAAATCCAGCCACAATTCACTTCTGCTCTTGTACATTTTCAGTCTGTTGACCACACTGCTCACCGGGGCCGCAAAAATCGTTTCGTAGATGAACTCGTCGGCCAAAGGGTCCATGGCAAAGGCAAGCTGTTCTTTTTTTATATTGAACTGAGCGTTGATCCCGTTGGTGTTACCCCGCGCATCGACCCGGATCCATTTATCGAGGGTTGCAAGGTACAGGGCATTAAACCCGTGTAACACCGGTTCATTATCGACAGGGGGATCCAGGCGTAACACCTGGTAGCAGAAACCGGCCGGGATATTGACCGCCCGGAGCAAGGCGGCCAGGAGGTGGCTTTTTGCAAAACAGATCCCGGTACCGTGAAGGAGCACTTCGCTCGCCGTGCAGGTCACAATCTCAAGGCCGGCATCATCGGAGTGGGAAATGGAGTCTCTCACCCATTCGTACAAACAACGGGCTTTGGCAACTTCATCCGGTAATGACCGGGTAAGTTCCAGAGCCTTCTGCCGGACAGCCGGAGTCTGCCAGTCAACAATTGCGTCGGAAACCAGATATTCGTTTAAATCATCCGATTCAGGGTACATACTGTCCTCGTTCGATATTTGTATTTGTGGGGCAACCATTGGAGACTACAGTAGCTGAACCTTACTCACCCTGACTATCAGAACCTCCTGCTGAAAACGTTCTGCCAACTCGATCCGATAGTTGTGCCACCAGGATCGATCGAGTTTATCGGTCATTACTTCGTAGATGACAATATCATCGTACACAGTTGCGCTGCCGGATTCCTTCCACAGCCCTCCAGCAGGAGAACGTACATAGGTGGTCAGGCCGCCAAAGCCATCGGTCAATTCATCCCGTACCCGGGTGAATTCAGCCTGGGAAAACTTCCGTCCATCATTTGCGTAGAGCGGTAACAGTATCTGGATGAGGTACATTTGACTTGACCTGCCGATCAGTTCCAGGGAGAGAGTGATTCAGCCACCCGGAATATACCAGATATAGTTTATATTTCAATCAATACACTGCCTCACCTAAAACTCTCACTGCACCCTTTCAAAAGATAAGGCGCCCACGTGGCCCCCTGAGGAAGTTGTTAATTTGTCCACCATCTCCGTGAGTTCCGTGTTATCTTTCAACTAAACGACATCCCCTCAGACCCCATAGGTTGCATACGGACCGTGCTCAAGGAGTTACTGCAGTAATGGAAGAAACATCTCGCAACACCATGAAAAAACTTCCGGTTATCCTGCTCTTCAGTTTCGTACTCTTCCTGGTGGCTTTCTGCACATGGGAGCTGTTCCAGGGCAACCTTGAGGCAGCCTTCTCGACACTCCCCTTTCTTCTGATAATCTACCTCTTCGTGATGAGGCGCCGATCTTGAACCCGGAATCATCTGCGACCTTTTCTGCATGTGCTGCGCCGCCGCGCTGAGCGATAAGATAGCCCGTCCCTGCCTCCTCAATCAAATCACCAAAAGCAAAGCCTGATCCCACAGCCCCCTCCTGACCAAAATACTGCAATTGTTTTCTTTGCGGCATTATGAGACAATTTACTTGCAAAGCAGGGAAGAGGAGGTGTGCTAAATGGCCGCTTTTATTGATGAGAAAGAAGTCGGAATGATCGAGGAATTGACCGTAGATGCCGAAATAGTGATAGAGAAAGACGACGAGAGGAAGGATCTTAAAGAGAAACGCGGGATCAGAAAGCAGACATTGTTTGCCGGTTCGCATAAACTGAAACACGTGACCCCAAATGTTCGCGGACCCAATAGCTGAAAACAGGTGATGCCCTGGGATACGCCCCCAGCCAACAAGATTTAAACCGGGTGCCGAAATGGCCATGGTAAATTTTTGAGAGAAATAAGGTGATTATGTTGACGAGCGAAATTGAAATCTTAATTAACGAATTGCCCCAAGCCTCTAACCGGCGCGTTGAAGAGATTGCATCAATTTTAGAAGGTGTTCTTTCCGATATAGAATGCAATTTTCCTATTGAAGATGACACCGACAGTGCGTACGAATGTCAGAACATTCCTAAAGCACAGGAGTTAATTGCGCGTATCAGGGCTTGGAATGTAAGAGACAGGGAAAGTGAAATCAAGATAATAAATAATTTATCAGAGGAATTAAAAACAACATTTAACCAGATGTGCCTTGTGAGGACCGATCTCAGTTAGGGGCGGCTAGTCTGTGCTTATAGCGCGCAAACTGCCTCTTTTGAAGGAATGTATTTATTTTGCTGTGCTATTGACAGACACAAAAAAACTGGTTCAATTGAACTACAAGTTTTTATCTTTCAGTAGAATGGGAGGACGTTAAAATGAAACGAATTGTAATGTTGGTTATAGCTCTATTCATGATGTCAGTAAGCGTTCCGGTATTTGCAGCTGATGAGATGACAAAAGAGCAGAAGGACGAATGTTTGCTTGCATCAAAAGATTGCATGGGCCAAATTGACACCATCAACGAGAAAATCGCGAAACTCCAGGGAGAAATCAACAAAGGCACCAAAGTGTATTCTGCTGAAGAGCTCCAAAAACTCAACGACAAATTGAAAGAAGCAAATGATCTGCTTGACAACTTGATGAAACCTTAATTCCGGGCTTTGGTTGAAATGATTAAAGCCGGGAGTCTGTAATATTATCGGGGAGAGGCAGTAGCTTCTCCCCGATAATTATTCCATTCACTTGTCGCACGTGCCTGGATCACCGGAAAGGGGGTTACGCCGTAAGTCGGAAAGTTAATAATGTACATTTAACTTATTCTAACTATATACTTTTTTTCTTGACAAGTTTCCCCGTTGAGGCAAGTATGCTCACGAACAAAGCACAGTTCATAACGTTGGTAAAACGATAATACTAAACCATTCGCGAGAATGGGACGGAAAGCCCACAGGGTCTCACAGAGACAGCCGGGTCGCCGAAATATCCAGCAGATATTCGGCGACCCGGCTTTTTTTATGCCATCACATCCGTATCTTCGGCAATGATGTTTTCCCCTTCTGCAGGGGCAAAACGCGCGGACAAAGCACAATTCGATACATTGGTTAAACGATAATACTAAACCATTCGCGAGAATGGGACGGAAAGCCTACAGGGTCTCATAGAGATAGCCGGGTCGCCGAAATATCCAGCAGATATTCGGCCCCGGCTTTTTTGTGCCATCACATCATTAAAAAGGACCTTATTTAACCCATGTGCCGAATCATTAAGCTGATATCCTCATCCAATACGCTTCGTCTTATAGCTCTTTTTGTCGTTATACTATCTCTCCAGGGATGTGTTTCAATGAAAAGAGCTCCTGACGAATACCAGCTTGTTCCAAAACATTTGGAGGAGAATGTCGAACGAAACGTGTTTTCTGCTGCAAAAGGAGACGATGTCATTGGCCGGTTGAGATTCATCAGCCTCGAAAAGGGGGATACACTACCGGATATTGCACGACACTTCGGCCTGGGACTTAATGGAGTCAGTGCAGCTAATCCAGGGGTAGATATCTGGGTGCCTGAGACCGGAAAACGCATCATGTTGCCCATGAGTTTTATCCTGCCGGACGCTCCCAGGAAAGGCATCGTGATCAACCTGGCCACAATGAGGCTTTTTCAATTTAAAGGAAATAGTGAGCCATTGACAGTATTGACCTACCCGGTCGGCGTCGGCACCGAAGAGCGCCCCTCGCCCAGAGGCCTCATGCGTGTGGATCGCAAGGTAAGCCGGCCGACCTGGCATGTGCCTGCCTCAATTGCCAAGGATCATCTGAAAAAAGGAGATCCTCTGCCCGCTGCAGTTCTGCCGGGGCCTCAAAATCCCTTGGGAGAATACGCGCTCTATTTAAGTGCGCCGAGTTATTTGATCCATGGCACCAATAAACCGGCCAGCATCGGTCTCAGGGCAACCAATGGCTGCATAAGACTCTACCCGGAAGACGTGAAAAGACTCTATGAGAGCACTCCGGCTAAAACCCCTGTAAGTATCGTTAACCAGCCATATCTCATAGGTATAAGCGATGGCGTCGTTTACATGGAAGTTCATGCATCCACGGAAGAGTTGGATGCTGCTGAGCTTGATAAGATCTATAAAAAATTGAGAACGGTTGAAAAGGAATCGGGGCGCACGCTTGACTGGAGTAAAGTCAAGAAAGTATTGGCCGAGGCTCGCGGAATTCCTGTTCCCATCTTCGAGTTCAGGCAAGGAAGTGGCAAAGCGGTTGCGGACCTCACGGAGGTCAAGCACCCAGGCGAATTAAATGGCAGACCGGAAATACCGGAACTAAAAACGGATGCGTGGTCTGTTTTGGCTGCTGACGTGCGTGACAAGATTGATGCGGTGAGGCTTGCCGCCATTATCAACCACCAGGGTCCACAAATCCCGGCAAGGGTGTTATCAAGGAGCGATAGCCATCATGTTGTCGCCGGCCCTTTCAATGATGTCAGAGAGGCCAAAGATGCAATCAAGCGTTTGAAAATTGATTTGGAACTGGATGCTGTATTGATTGAACCTATCAAGCGAGAGAAAGGAGGTGATACCCGATGAAGAGACTTTTGGTGACTTCAATGATGCTTGTTTCTGCTATTACTTTGGGGGGATGTGCATCAACACGTGAACTTGAGAAAGTTCAGTCGCAGCAAATGATGACTGATGCGAAAGCTGATCAGGCAGCGAAGGATGCGCAGTCTGCCAAGGCGGCAGCTGATGCGGCCACGTTAAAGGCAGAGGCTGCCGCAGCCCGAGCAGAAAATGCTCTGAAGATGGCAGAGGAAAGGACGAAGATCGCAGATGAAAAGGCGATGATCGCAGATGAAAAAGCAAAGAAGGCTGACGAAGTTTTCCGCAAATCAATGAGGAAATAAGTCGATTTCATGGGGAGCAGTCAACTTTTCCGTTACTGCTCCGGAAGGGAAGTGGCAGGGTTTTGATACCCTGCCACTTCCTTATGCTTCCACCGTTCAAGTTTGTCTGGACCATTCAGGCATTTAATCTGTCAATGCCAGGGCATCAGGCTCTCCCAGCCCAATGTGCCCCTGATGCATCTGTCAAAGGATGAGGAGATGAGGGAGTTGAGAATCTTCCAGACGAAAATGGGTAAAAAGCAAAGCAGGATGGTTAAGCATCTAAACGTATTCTTTGTCTGCATCATAATAGCACCACTGCTGATATGCGGATGCAGTCACTTTAATGAGGGGGCCAAGTCAACCTTTATAGAAGCGAATGATTTTTTCAGTCAGGGAGACTACAAGGCCTCCCTAAGCAAATATCAGCAGATTATTGAAAAATATCCCACGGCGGGAGACAGGGTTCTTTTTGAGATGGGTATTATTTATGCGTATCCCGGGAATGAGCAAAAAGATTATCAGAAATCTCTGGAATGTTTTCAGAAACTCATAAAGGATTACCCGGGGAGTGGTTACCGGAAAGACAGTGAAATGATGATATTTAACATCAATAATGTCATTATCAAAGATAAGACGATTGCTACGCAGCACACACATATTGAGGCTCTCCAGCAAGAGATTAAAAACAATCGGAATGAGATTGTTACACTGCAGAACAAGATTGAAGCGCTTGAACAAGAGGTCAGGAGCAAAGAGAATGATAATATTGAACTGCAAAAAAAGTTTTTTATACTCCAGAAGGGCCCGGCAGACAAGATTCTGATAGAAAAGAAAGAACGACGATTGACGTTGATCTCAAAGGGCAAGGTGCTCAAGACCTACCAGATAGCCTTGGGGGGAAACCCGAATGGGCCAAAAGAACGGCAGGGCGATAACAAAACCCCGGAGGGAACCTACGTTATCGACTCAAGAAACAAGAACAGCCGTTATCACCGATCTCTTCATGTTTCCTATCCAAACGAGAAAGACAAAAAGCGAGCAAAAGAACTTGGTGTTTCTCCGGGCGGAGACATCATGATCCACGGCATTAAGAATGGATTATCGTGGGTTGGTGATTTACACACAGAAGTTGACTGGACGAAAGGGTGTATTGCCGTTACAGACGAAGAAATAGAAGAAATTGACAAGTTGACGCCAAATGGCACGATCGTTGAGATAAGGTCAGGAAGACAGAGCCTGTAAATTATTTACAGGACCAAGATTTCCAAGAATTCAGACACTATCACCAGAATAATTTCCTATGTTCAAGATCAATGACTAATCTCGCCGAAGAATCTACCCGTTCCATCGGGTCTCAATTTCTTCTCGCAAATGCACGCCTCACCGATGCCTACTCTGATTGGCGGTATCCTTGCGTTTCGCCTCTCTCCATTCTTAAAAGTCCCTTTTTACCAGCAAAAACGTGGCCCTAAGGCCATAATTAGGACCTATATTGAACAATTAATGTGATATTTTCAGTCTGTTAGTTTGGTCCGACCCCATGCATGGCATCTGGAACAGGGGTTCTGCGCGGAATCACCCTATTGAGAGCAGCCTCCCCTTTTCGCATTCAAAGCCCTGTCCCTTTTAAATGGAAAATCCGACTATTTGCGATACAATGTTGGCATGTATACACGTTCAGGCTTCGGCATTACTGAGAATATCTCTTGGTGCCCGGCCAAATGGGGTTTCGCCGGAAACGCCGGAGCCTTCCTCTTGAAAAGGAGTCATATCCGCCCAGGCTGGAATAATATGACAAGGAGAAACACCATGGACAAGATCTATCGCGTAAACATGACCGACATGACAGTCAAACAGGAAGATGTTCCCGCAGAGTGGGCAGCACACGGTGGCCGCGGATTGACCTCGACCATCGTAGCAGCCGAAGTTCCACCGACCTGCCACCCTCTCGGCCCGAACAACAAACTGGTATTTGCACCGGGTCTTCTCACCGGCACACCGGCAGTCCAGTCCGGACGCCTCTCGGCGGGCGGCAAGAGCCCGCTTACCGGAGGCATCAATGAGAGCAACTCCGGCGGCACCGCGGCACAGCTGCTGGCACGACTCTGCATCAAGGCGCTGATCATCGAAGGCCAGCCAAAGGAAGACAGGTGGTTCAACCTCCATGTAACCAAGGATGGCATCACCATTCAGGAAGAAACCGAACTGATCGACCAGAACAACTTTGCCGTCATCGAGGCAGTCGAGGCACGTCTGGGCAAGAAGACCGGCATCATGACTATCGGTACTGCCGGAGAGCGCAGGATGATCTCGGCCAATATCTCGGTCAAGGACCCGGATAGCAAGCTCCGCAGTCTCGGCCGCGGTGGCCTCGGCGCGGTCATGGGTTCCAAGAAGATCAAGTTCATCTCCATCGACGGCGAAGGCGCACCCGGTGTCAGGATTGCCGACCCGGATAAATTCAAGGCCGCATCCAAGACCTTTGGCAAGGCCCTGCTCGACCACCCGGTCAGCGGCCAGGGGCTCCCGACCTATGGCACCGACGTTCTGGTAAACGTCATCAACGAGGCCGGCGGGTTGCCGACCCGCAACTTCACCTCCGGTCAGTTTGCAGCGCATGACAAGATCTCCGGCGAAACCATGCATGACACTATCGTTGCCCGTGGCGGCAAAACAAAACATGGCTGCCACGTCGGTTGCGTCATCCAGTGCTCGCAGGTTTACAACGACAAGGACGGCAAATACCTCACCTCCGGTTTCGAGTATGAGACCATCTGGGGGCTCGGCGCCGACTGCTGCATCGAAGACCTGGACATCATCGCCCAGGCCGACAAAATCATGGACGACATCGGTGTCGACTCCATCGAAACCGCCGTCATGTTCGGCGTGGCAATGGAAGCCGGCATTATTCCGTTTGGCGACGGCCAGGGCATTCTGCGCCTGCTCTCGGATGAAATCGCCAAGGGCACGCCGTTCGGCCGTCTCCTCGGCGCCGGTGCCGGTACCGTGGGTCGCGCCTATGGCCTCACCCGCGTTCCGATCGTAAAGAACCAGAGTATTCCGGCCTATGACCCCCGCTCCATCAAGGGCATGGGCATCACCTACGCTACCAGCACCATGGGTGCCGACCACACCGCCGGTTACACCATTGCCACCAACATCCTCAATGTCGGCGGTTACGTGGATCCGCTCAAGAAAGAAGGCCAGGTCGAACTTTCACGCAACCTGCAGATCGCAACCGCCGCGATCGACTCCACCGGCATGTGTATCTTCGTGGCCTTTCCGGCCCTCGATATTCCCGAGTGTCTGCCGGCCCTGATCGACATGCTCAACGCCCGCGCCGACATCTCCCTGACCGGCGACGACATCGTTGCCCTCGGCAAGCACATCCTCAAGCTCGAACGCAAATTCAACATCGAAGCGGGTTTCAACAGTGCGCACGACCGTCTGCCCGAATTTTTCAAATATGAGCCGATAGCCCCGCACAACGCTGTCTGGGACTTCACCGACGAAGAAATCGACGAGTTCTGGAACTTCTAAAAAACAGATTGTGTAAATGGCCAAAATCGTAATTATAGGGGACAGGCAGCAGCCTGTCCCCTATTCGTTCATGGGAATCACCTGATCCCACATATTTATCTCTTTTTTAGAAAGCAAAAGGCGACCACTTGGCCGCCTTTTGAATAAAGTACGATGTTCCTCGGAAGTCCGTTGAACTACGGTACGCATCGTATATCCTCAGCAGACATTCGCGGTAAGATGCTGCAATTGGTCAACTACCCAACCGTTGATGCTTTCGCCGGATTGTTTGGCAGCCACAAAGACTTTGCGGTGCAGGTCCGGCGTCAGTCGCAACATGAATTTGCCGGTGAATGGCTTTTCAGGGGCCTGACCGAGCTGGACGCAGAAATCGAGATAATCGTCCACGGACTCCCTGAATGCCTGCTTGATTTCATCAACTGTCTTACCCTGAAAGGTAATGACATCGCGCAGTCCGATAACCTCGCCGTGAAAAATCTCGGCATCGTCGTCATACTCCACTTTTCCGGAATAACCTTTGTACTGCATCATGGCTTAATACCTCCTTCTTCCAGAAAACGGCGTACAGATTTCACCGCGCCTTTGTCGGTTTCCTTCTGAGGATGCGGACGGTGGAAGATCGCCCTTACTCCGTTAAGCAGAAACCTGACACGGGAACCGCTTCCCTCGAACCGTTCAGCACCAACCGCCAAAAGCAAAGCCTCGATCTCGTCCCAGACGATGCCGAACAGCACCGGATCGTGGAATATGGCTTTCAGCGTTTTCTTGTGCTTACTGTTCATTTATATTTGATACCACTTTGTGATACTACTGTAAATGTATTTTTGCGGTTAACCATGTCCAAGACCATATTCATCAAAAGCAAAAGGCGACCATATTGCCGCCTTTTGAATTAAGAAAGATGTCCCCGGAACGCCCCTTAAATTTCCTGGAGTTCTTAGTATGTTGGATTTTCAAACCGCAAATGTCAGAAAGTCAAGATAGACCCCAGAGGGCCCACAACGGGGTAGCGACTGACCGGCGTGCCGGATTGTTGGCACGTCCGTGTCTAGTGGCATGTTATACGTCCTCTTCATCTCCATATGAATAGATATCGAATTCAACATCGGCACAAAGAAGTGTCATCCAGTCGATTAGTTTATGAGATAGTCCAAAACCCTTGTTCCAGCCGCTCATGTGAATGCCATATCGTATTTGAATTTCGAACTTGTCTTTTAGCTGCTTCCAAATTTCAGGATTTGATGGAACCATCATTAGCAGTTTGCGAGTAAGTACTTCAGCTGTCATTGGGGGCTCTCCTTGAACGTTTAGAATCCAAGCACCCTGCTCAAAGACTAAGGCTGGACTTCTTGGCCCTTTCTTGTCGCCTTTTTTGTGTGCGTGTGTTGGCTGGCACCGGAGTATTTCTGTGATTACGTCAGGGATCAACTTCTCACCGTAGATGCATAAAGAAACGCCGCATTCATCAGGGCTACCGCCGACTTCTGCGATAATCTCGTTTTTTTCTTTATCACTCATTTTTCATTCCGTATAACGATTTGCCAGTGACCGGCGAAGACCGGTCTAGTGGCAGGGTTAGCTGAAAGCTATTCACGAAGTCAATACTGTGCGATCTTCCAGTTCCCAAGAACGTTTACAAAGATTATCTTTTGAGAATAACTTTTTTTCACTGTACGGTAC
>JBAVTM010000083.1:0-3652 GCA_049696195.1 Desulfuromonadaceae bacterium
GCTCAGGAGCGGTTGAATGTGCTGAAGTCGGGCAAGTGAGGGGGGGGGGGGTATCGACCATGAGTGACCGGAAACCGCCGAGTCAAAACCAACCCCCCTCAATCCCCCCTTATCAGGGGGGAGGTCATAGCCTGTCCCCCTCCCTTGATAAGGGGAGGGACGGGGAGGGGTTCGCCTTTGACTCTGCCTATCTCCCCTACAACAGAAATCTCACCATCCTTGCCCGCGAGAACCGCAGCAACCCCACGGCAGCCGAAAACAGAATATGGCAGAAAGTCCTGCGCATGCGGCAGTTTGCCGACTATAAATTCCTGCGCCAGAAACCTGTTGGTGATTATATCGTGGATTTCTACTGCGCCGGGCTGCAGCTTGTAATTGAGATCGACGGCGACAGCCACGCCGAAACAGCAGAGTATGACGCGGAACGAACGAGGTTTCTGGGCTCTCTCGGATTGCGGGTGATCCGCTTCAGCAATGATGATGTGTTACGGAATATCGACGGTGTGTACGAAGAGCTGAGCAGAACCATTGTCGAAATCAACAGGGCAAGTGAGGGGGGCGTCAATGACTGACCATGCAGAGAAAATCCCCGGAATCGTTCACTTTAAAGGCTGACCAGCCGCCATTACGGGTCAGGAGGTACCATGATCGAATTGTTACGGAAACGCCGCAGTATCCGCAAATTTACCGACGACAAGGTTTCACCTGAGGCCAGGCAGACACTTATAGAAGCCGCCCTCCGCGCGCCATCGTCACGGGGGAACAATCCGTGGGAGTTCATCGTGGTGGATGACCCTGAACTGCTCCGCCAGCTTGCCATGGCCAAGGAGCATGGTTCGGAGTTCCTGAAAAACGCTCCTCTGGCGATAGTGGTGTGTGCCGACAGCGCTCAATCCGATGTGTGGGTCGAAGACTGTTCCATAGCCGCAATCATCATCCAGCTCACGGCGCTGTCATTGGGGCTTGGCAGCTGCTGGGCACAGATACGGAACCGCCCGCACAACAAAGACGCATCGGCAGAGCGCTATATACAGGAACTGCTCGGTCTTCCGGAACGGATGCAGGTTGAATGCGTCCTCGGGATCGGTCATCCGGACGAGAAGAAGCTGCCCGTGCCGGCAGACAAGCTGCAGCACGACAGGATAAAATACGACCGATGGGCATGACAGGGTGGGGCTTTGATTCCGGGGAGTGGTTCGCATTCGACTCTGCCCGGTTTGAAGAGCCCGGGATAAACGTTGAATCAATTTTCGGATAAAGGAGGGATCCGGATGAACCAGATCCTGCTGCTTGTCCTGATGTTCGTCGGCGGAATCGCCATCGCGGTCCAGCCCTCCATAAACGGGCGTCTGGCCCAGAAGGTCGGCGCGCTTGAAAGCTCCCTGATCTCCTTCGCCGTGGGCACCCTGTTTCTTGCGGCAGTCGTGCTGTTTGCCGGCAAGGGGTCCCTCAGGGGGGTCGCGAACAGCTCGGTGTGGGAACTCACCGGCGGCTGCCTCGGCGCTTTTTTCGTCACGATGACCATTGTTGCGATACCCCGCATCGGCACAACGGCGGCAATGGCAACGGCCATCTGCGCCCAGCTGACCACAGGCGTCATCCTGGATCATTTCGGGCTCTTCGGTTTCCGCACGTTCCCTCTGGACGGCAAGCGGGCTATCGGAGTCGCTTTGCTCATGGCCGGCGCCGGTCTGATCATCAAGAAATGAAGCGGCCCGGAGGCGCAATGGCGGCATGCATTTCTGAAGGAGAAGTCATCACTTGAACAGCATGCTGCATGGTCCACCCGGCATTATCGGCTTTCTGGGCGTCTCCGTGGTTATGGGGGCGCTGCACCGGCGCCTCTCTTCGTCCGGATCCTTTCTTGCGATCCTCTACTGCCTGCCGTTCACGGTCATGCATGAATCGGCACATTTTGTGGTCGCCCTCCTTACCGGGGGGCGACCCTCGTCATTCAGCGTCTTGCCCCGAAGAGCAGGCGGCGGATGGGTGCTCGGGAGCGTCAGCTCCGTCCCGACGCTCCTGTCGGCGGCTCCGACGGCGCTTGCTCCGCTGGGGTGGCTGGCGGTCGGCTATTATCTGCTGCTGCTATGGGATTTCCGCCCGGTCCGGGTGCCGGAATATCTGATCGTGGCGGTTTTGTACGCCTGTTCCGCGGCATGTACTCCTTCGTGGCAGGATGTCAGGGTGGCGGTAAGAAATCCGCTCAGCCTGCTTCTGTGGGCGGGGGCAGCATATCTGTCTGTGACCGTGTGGCGGACGATTGGTTGACCTCCCTAAACGGGAGATCAGTGCTGATCAGATTTCCATCTGTCCGAGCCGTAGGGCAGCGGACTGTTGTGATCGGCTATCCAGGCGGTGATGTCGGCCAGGGGCTTTTCTCCCTGCAGATCCCGCAGCAGCATGTGATAGCCGTTTTCGTAGAAAGCCTTCCGGGTTGACGGGGGCACCTTGTCGAGCATGCGGAACGTCGGCTCTTTGGGGATGACCTGGTCATGTTCGCCGTACTGGACCAGGGCGGGTATGCGCAGCTTCCCCGCCTGCGACAGCGCCTCGTCCATGAGATTGGTGAGGCCGTACAGGGAGTCAATGCGTGTGGACCTGATGACCAGCGGGTCTCTGCGCAGAGCCCGCAGCATCTCGGTGTTGTCCGAAGGGGTGACGCGCACCCATTTCGCCGTCACCTCCAGCCAGGGGAGTGTGTGCGAGGTGACGGCAAGCAGCCATCTCTGATACCAGGGCATGGTTTCCCGCCCCCAGACCGCCGGTGCGACCAGGATGACCCCGTCAACATCCGGCGGGTTGCTCCCGGTCATGGCGGCGATGGTCACGGCTCCTCCCATGCTCTCTCCCAGAACATAGAGCGGCACACCCGGGTGTCGTGCACGGATCTCCCGTACAAAGCAGGAGAGGTCATCCGTATATGCCGCGATTCCCGACCAGAGACCGCGCCCCGGAGCGCCCCCGAAACCGCGCTGGTCGTAGGCGTAGCAGGCGATGCCGTGGCGGCTCAGGTAGTTTCCGGGGGAGGTGAAGGAGTTGCTGTAATCGTTGAATCCATGCAGTCCGACGATCACCGCCTTGACGGGAAGGTCCTTCGGCAGCCAGCTGCGCAGCGGCAGCAGCGCCCCGTCGCCGGCCGCGAAACTATCATTCCGGATTCCGGGTTCCGCGACCTGTTTCCCCGGGTAATTTACGACCGGTGAGCATGCGGCACCGACAAGCAGGACGAGTGCCGTCGCGGCGGATATGACGAATGTTCTGATACGGGACATGTTGTGGCCTATGAGTGAAAAGGAGCAATTACCGGGAATACAAATTACTACACTGACCGGGACATTCACAAGAAGACAATTAAATTATTGCAGACATCAGCCCCCCCATCTCACCCCCCTTGTCCGCCTTCGCCGCATTAAACCCCTTGCATTCCCGGCCCTGCTACATAATACTTGCCAGGTTCAGCTGCAATGAAGAGACGAAGGGGCGCTTTGTGAGGGGCGACCGAACTGGGGGGTGTGCATGAGTACGTACAACGAATATCTGCAGGAGGCCGTCAGTGCCGCCCGGCTCGCCGGACGCTACCAGATGTCCCGCTTTGCCTCGTCTCTGGATATAGAGATGAAGGGGGACAAGAACCTGGTGACCGAAGTCG
>JBAVTM010000084.1:0-7048 GCA_049696195.1 Desulfuromonadaceae bacterium
GTACTCGATTGCCTGCTCATCGAATGTGGTTGTTTTGGCCATGGTGGTTCCCGGTTGCCTCACGGGCAGCAAGTGCTTCATCAGTTCATAGGTTTCCTGAAGAGCAACCCGTAGTGGTACGGAGGCAGATTGTAGCGATTCCGCTCGTTGAAACGGAATCCCGCTTCTCTCCCCCATGCGATGCACTGTTCCGGCTTGGGACGAATCTCCATGGCCGGGCCGCGCGGCGTCGTGGGGTCGTAGTTCCAGTGGATGACTGCCAGCATCCCGTTCGGCTTGAGTACGCGGAAAGCCTCTTTCATCAAGGCAACCGGCTCTTCGTGGTGCAGGATATTGAAGAGCAGGGCCGCGTCCATGGAGGAGTCGGCGCGTCCGGTTCCCCCGGCCACGAAATCGCGCACCTCTGCCTGAACATTGGCGATCCCTGCTTCGATGCATTTTTGCCGGACGACATCGACCATCTCCGGTTCGATGTCCAAAGCATGGACGGTTCCTGCGGCAATTCCGGCGGCGGCCAGGGTAAAGGTTCCATAGCCGCACCCGAATTCGACCAGGTCATGTACTCCACGGTCAAGACCGAAAATGGCCAGCACCTTGGCCGGATCAAAAAAACCGGTCCACATCTCTTCATCGGGCATGCCGCTGTCACGAACTTTCATGGATTCCTCCTCTGTTTCCGGACACGGCAGGTCCCTTCTGACGAGTGCTTGTGCAGCTTGATCTTTTCCCTGTTTTTGCGATACTCAAGCCCCCCTACTTCACGTCGTTGCCGATCGATACCACCCCGCCGCCACAATCCCGTAGACAAGATTCAGCCCGATAACCACCAGCGGTGTAACCATGCCGAAACCGAGCCCCCACATACCCTTACCCATGGATGGCAAGACGATGAACAGCATCATTGCCGTGGGAAACAGGCTGAACAGCATGCCTCGGAGAATTGCACGGTTTCCCATGAGCGGCAGCAGGAGCAGCATCATCCAGATTCCACCCCATATCATGCGCTGATAGAGCCACGGCGCGCTGAACTCCGGTTTCATGGCGAGGCCGATCAAGTCACTGATGCCGGTTTTGCCCATTGCCCATATGTTGAAGCTGTCCACGCCCCCGCCGATGGCGCCGCCCGTAAATGCTGCGCTGATTTTTCTGATCATGATCTTACCTCTTTCTCGTTTTTTCATCTACCTGGTATCCGTTGATTTCCGGGCAGAAAAGCGTGCGGTGATTTAATGCAGCAGCGGCACACTCATGTTTTTACCGGTTTTCCGTTATTCCTTTCGCCGACGATCCGCCCGTCGCTGACCTCCAGAATCCTGTCGAAACCGTCCACCATGCGGTGATCGTGGGTGACAACCATGATGGCGGAATGGTTTTCCACCGCCAGTTTTTTCAGCAGGTCCATGACGTTTTTACCATTCTCCGTATCGAGCGCGGCGGTCGGCTCATCGGCCAGAATCACCCTGGGGCGATTGGCCAGTGCCCGGGCAATCGCTACCCGCTGGGATTCACCTCCGGAAAGGGCGCTCGGATAATTATTGATCCGGTGTCCGAGGTTGAGCGCATCCAGCAGTTCGACAGCGCGCTTCTTTGCATCGCTCCGCATCAGGCCGTTTATCTCCAGGGCAATCATCACGTTTTCCTGGGCGGTCAGAAACGGGATCAGGTTGTGCGCCTGAAAGATGAAGCCGAGCTTTTCCCTCCGCATCCGCTTCAGGTCGATGCCCCCGTGCCAGCCGCCATCGGCGACAGTCGTGCCGTCGATAACGACCGTGCCATGCGTCGGTTCATTGATCAGGCCGATGCAGGTCAGCAGGGTGGTTTTTCCCGAACCGGAGGGGCCGAGTATCGCCACCAGCTCGCCGGGCCTGACCTTGAAATGTGCATCCCGCAGGGCGGTTACGGCGGTTTCGCCCTTCCCGTAGATCTTCGTCAGGTTGTCCACTTCTATTGCAAACATAGTCTTACCCACCCAGAGCCTCCGCCGGCTCGACCTTCAGCGCCTTTCGAATGCCGACAAAGCTTGAAACCATGCAGATCGCCATGACGATGACGAACAGCATCTGCAGGTCGAAGGCCTCCAGCACGATCCGGCGGGGAAATTTTTCGTACGTCAGCAGGATCACAAAATAGCCGATACCGTAGGCCAGGATCCCCATCAGCAGCGACTGCTGCAGGATCATGCCGATGATCACCCGGTTCTGCGCACCGATCAGTTTCAGGGTGGCGATGACCCGGACCTTGTCGAGGGTCGAGGTGTAGATGATCAGCGAGATGATGACCCCCGAGATGATCAGCAGGATGACACGGAACAGCCCCAGCTGCATCCTGGCCTTCTCGATCATCCCCTTCGCAAGGATCGCTGTCTGCTCGGCGTCGGAAATGGCGCGCAAGCGGTTCCAGCGCTGGATCCGTTCCTGCGTCTCTTTCAGGTTCGCACCGGGTGCCAGCCGAACCATGACCGTATTGACCGTGTGGGTCGATTCCACGGCCGCGATGATGTTCTGCTCGACAAGCTCAGCCAACTGCGGGGAAAGGGCCTTGTTACCGGCAACCCCCGCCCCGATTTTGGCCCGTTCGTTCCTGATGGCGTGATTGCTTTTCTTGAACTGTATCTCCTGGGCATCGGCAAGGGTTACATATGCAGCCGGATCACCGCTGGAGGAAACGATATTTTCCGCTATGCCGACAATGGTATACTCGTTTTGCCCCAGCCGGATCTTCTCTCCCAGATCGACCTTCATCGACTGTGCAGCCACCATCTCATAATGTTTCTGGCCGATGTTCCGGCCGGCAACGATGCCCGGCGGACCGCCGAAATTGTTCAGTCCATAACCGATCAGGAAAAACCGGAACGGCTTGCCGTGGCGCTCGATCTGAATGGTTTGAAAGGCAAGCGGAGATACCGCCTCTACGCCGGGCACAGCGGCAATCCTGTATCTGTCCTCTTCCGGGATGCGGGAACTTTCGGCAAATGGGCCGTTGGTGTCCTGCTGGACGACCCAGATATCGGCCTTGTTGGTGTTCAGTATCGCCAGGGCATCGGCGATGAGTCCCCGGTAGATTCCCCCCATGCTGATTACCACCCCCAACAGGAGCCCGAGCCCGATCGATGTCAGGATGAACCGTCCCCGGTGGTAGCGTATGTCGCGGATGGCAAGATTCACTGAATGCGAACCTTCATGCCGTCGCGGAATTTGGCCATCCGGGGGGGAGCAGCGACAACGACCCGGTCGTTCCCGTCAAGCCCGCTGACAATCTCCGTAAAGTCGCCCCGATCCTTGATCCCGATGACCACCTCCCTGAACGTGAGGACACCGTTCTTGACGATCCATACCCCCCGCTTTTTCCCGCTGGTGACCAGCGTGGCGGAGGGGAGCGAAGGCGCGGATTTTCTGGCTTCTGTCGTGATGTAGACCTCCGACTGTTCACCCAGGCGGAAATTCCTGAGCGGCGGGGTAAAGGCCACATCCACCTGCAGCTCTTCGGTGACGCGGTCACTCTGGTGACCAAGGCGGGCCACCTGACCGGACCACTGTTCACCCGGCGAAGAGCGGAGCGTGATGACGGCGCGCTTGCCGACCGCCACTCCTTTCAGCTGCGATTCGTCCACGTTGGCCTTGACCCAGACCGTCGCGGGATCGGCCAGAGTAACAATCGCCTGGCCGGGTGTTGCCGTGGCCCCCTTTTCCAAATCCCTGGTGATGATTATTCCGTCGTACGGGGCATAAATACTGGTTTCAGCAACCTTGCTGCGTGCAAAGCCCAGACCGGCACGATTGGCGACCTGCTCCATCTTAACCGCTTCAATCATCGCAGCACTGCGAGCGATATCTTCCCTGGCGCTCAGATAGGTATTCTCATATTGCTCTGCTTCCTGCCTGGATACCATGCCGCCATCCAGAAGCGACTTATAGCGCCTGGCATTGCTCTCCGCCAGGACCAGGTTGGCACGAGCCTTCTGCAGATTGGCCCTTTCCACGTCCAGGTTTGCGGCGGACCTGCTGACACCCGCCTCGGATTGCTGCTGCTGTTGAAACAGGTCATCGCTTTCAAGTCTGGCAAGCAGTTGACCCCGCTTGACATGATCTCCCTGATCGGCATACAGCTCAACAATTCGGCCGGTAATCCTGCTGGAAACCCCGACCACGACCCTGGCCTCGACGGTGCCGTTTCCATAGACCTGGGACGTCAAGTCGCGCTTTTGCAGGGTTATGACCGTTACCCGCTGCGGAGCCAGGAATGTCAGCATGGCTATGGCAATTACGGCACCTGCAGCCAGGGGCCAGAGCAGATACTTTTTCCTTTGTGCCAGGGTTTTCAGCAGATCCAATTGTTACTCCTTGCCAGCGGCTTCTCACACGTTCCCAGTGCCGGTGCGGTGAAATAATTGCACAGAGAATACATATGCTGTAAATTGAATATAAAGTGATGGTATGCTCACATCGACAGCAAAAAAAATCAGCGGACGAGGTTCAGGAAATTACGCCAGAGTTTTTCCGCTTCCGGGCGCATTTCGAAGGAGGCATTACCTATCGTCCAGCGCAGCGCGGTAAACTGGATCATGCCAAGGAACGTCAGGGCCGTTTCCCGGGGAGACAACCCCGGGTTCAATTCACCTTCGGCAACCCCCGCTGCGATGACGCCGGTTATCGTTTCAATATAATTCCCGATGCGCAGCGCCAGAGCGTCGGCCACACTTTTGTGCCCCAGATGGATATCATCGGAGAAAACGAACCGTGGAATACCCGGATGTTCGGCAATAAGGGAAATGTGCGAGAAATAAATGGTCTCCAGCTTTTCCAGCGGTTTCCGGCTGCCTCCGGCGATTGCGGCAGCCCTGCCCATGACCGCAGTTCCGATGTAATCCGCAAGGGCGGCATAGATATCATCCTTACCGCCAAAATGCCGGTAAATGTTGGCTTCGCTCATCCCGGCCGATGCTGCTATCGCCGAAATGGTGAGCGCCCGCACCCCTTTGCTGCCGACAACCTCAAGTGCAGCCTGGACGATCTCTTCTTTGCGAACCCTTGTGCTTTTCTTTTCCAACATTGCCGCTCCATGTGAATATGTATTCGCATGATATTCATATTATATTTTCCGGTCAAGAAAATAAGTGTCGGCATCGTTTTACACCTGCGGGGGATCACCCGGGGTGCAGTTTCAGGATGCCGAAAATTTCCTGCTGCATATTCTTCGTATCAATCTTCGCACCCTGGAGAAGAGCCCCCCACGTTTTGGACCGGTTTTTTACCTCAAGACAGATCCCCCTGGGGGGCTGTTTCGTCTTGGCGGCGATAACGGTGGCAATAATCAATTCCTGGCTGGAGGCCCCCGTCTGCCGCACTGCCGCCAACTCTCCGTCATCCAGCAGCCGGTAGCGGAGAAACAGCTCATCAACAACCGTTTCAGCCAGACGGGCGGGTGACGCATTTGCATTCAGCGCTTTTGAGAACCGGGCGCCTACCGCCTTCGTGGATAGTCGCAGTGGCGTCAGGACCTCCTTCCACCCCCTGTTTTTCAGCCTGGCCTGGAGCAGGGTTTCCGGTGACGTCCCCGATCCGGAAGCGACCCAGTAGGCGATCCAGAGGTCGTCAGAAGAGGTCCCCTGCTGCTTTTTCATCACGACCGTTTTCTTGTCGACATTAAACACGAGGGCAAAGAAGGAGTTTTGCGTCGTGGCCAGAAAATAGGGGTCGGCCGCCGCCGGACGGGCGGGCTCGTAGGAACGGTCGGTAAAACAGTGGCAGGTAATGGCGGGTACGGCCAATGCCGGCATCGGGAGCATGAGCATGAGGAGGAGGAAAATGGATACCTGGAAAACAGTGAAAGGAGCGTGACGCATAAGGATTCCGTCTTCGGATTATAACCAGTGTTTGGGGTAGGAGCGGTGATACACCACATTATTCATAAAGACCGCGGCAGCCAGAAGTATCAGGGCTCCCGCAAACACCGGCAGCAGGATGAATTCGGGGCTAACCGCCCCCTGGATGCCGATCAGGGCGGTGGCTCCTCCCGGCGGATGGGTTGTGTGGGTAAGGTTCATCACAAAAATGGCCACCCCGACTCCGATGGCCATGGATAATGGTGTGGAGCCGAAGAGGGCGACAACAATCACCGCCACCGCTGCGGACAAGAGATGCCCGCCTATCAGGTTGCGCGGCTGGGACAGCGGCGAGTCTGTGGCGCCGAAGAGGAGAACGGCCGAAGCGCCGAACGAACCGATCAACAGAGGATGACCAGCCAGAGCAGTTATCTCTGAAATGGCTAAAATACCGAGTGTGGCGCTTATGAAACTCCAGAAGGCATAGCGCAGTGACATCGGCGGTCGCGGCCCGCGGAATGGCGCCCTGCAGCGCTGAGGCAGCCCGGTAATTCTTTTTATGATCGTCACATCTCACTCCCGGTTTGGCTCCACGTTTTTTCAGGGAGCTGCTGATTCCACATCAATGACTCAAGTGCGGAACGAGCGGAATGAGCCGTTGATAATCGGCATAGCTCAACGAGCTGTACCAGTGCCCGCTGACCATGCCGGCGCCGATCCCGGCCATGAAGATGAGCACAACGACTGCGGGAAAAACCCACACCGGGAGCGGTTGTTTCCAGAAGACGGGTTGCATGGCGAGAACGTCCCGTTCCGGACAGTTCGCCACGCAGGTGAGACACCCTGTGCACTCCGGTGAAGAAACCGCTGTGCAGGAATGCACCACAAGACCGGAGGGACATGCGGCGGAGCAGCGTTGGCACCCGGTGCAGCCGGCCGCGTCCCGGCGGATTTTGAAGGGGCTGAAGTGGCTTGCCAGCCCCAGCAATGCACCGTAGGGACAGAGATAACGGCACCAGAACATCCTGTAAAAGAAGGACAATGCGGTCAGGAGCGCTAGAACGGCAATCGTGGTTGCGGACATGTTGGTAAAGAAGTGGAGCATCTTTACATCGCTGACGGCCCAGTAGGGGGCATCCAGGAACTTGACGAGCGATTCGGCAGACATCCTCAGCAGGATAGCCGTTACGAACAGCAGAAGCAGCAGATACTTGATGCCCCGCAATA
>JBAVTM010000085.1:0-5815 GCA_049696195.1 Desulfuromonadaceae bacterium
GGGAGCGCAAGAACCTCTGCGTGGTGGGCGATGACGACCAGTCGATCTACTCCTGGCGCGGGGCCGACATCCGCAACATCCTCGAATTCGAGAAGGATTTTCCCGGCGTCAAGATTATCCGGCTGGAGCAGAACTACCGCTCCACCGCCACGATCCTGGCGGCAGCCGGCGCGGTCGTCAAACAGAACTTCGGGCGCAAGGGAAAAACGCTCTGGACCGAAAACCCGGCCGGCGAGAAGATCCGCTATGAACGGGTCGAATCCGACCGGGAGGAAGCCCGTTTCGTCACCCGCGAGATCGTGCGCCTCAAAAACAGCTCCGTGCCGCTGGAGGAGATCGCGGTTTTCTACCGTACCAACGCCCAGTCCCGCCTGATCGAGGAGGCGCTGGTCGGCAACGCCCTCCCCTACCACATCGTCGGCGGCGTCCGTTTCTATTCCCGCATGGAGGTGAAGGATATCCTCGCCTACCTGCGGGTGTTGGATAACCCGGCCGACGAGGTGTCGCTGAAGCGAATCATCAACGTCCCTCCCCGGGGGATTGGCAACACGACCGTTGACAAGATCTCAGCGCAGGCGGCCCGGCAGGGGGGCACCTTTTACGATGCCCTGCAGGATGCCGCCAGTGACGGCTTGCTGGCCGCCGGTGCTCGTGGCAAGGTAACCGCCTTTGCCGCCCTGCTGGAAGGCTTCAGGGAAACCGCTGCCGGCAGCAGCCTGGCGGAACTGGCCCGGTCGGTCATGCAGGGGAGCGGCTATCTGGACCGGCTGAAGAGCAGCCGCGACGAGGATGACGCCGAGCGGCTGGAGAACCTGGAGCAGCTGCTGGCGGCGATCGAGGAGTTCAGCGAGAAGAATCCCGAAGCGGGGCTGTCCGAGTTTCTGGAGCAGGTATCGCTGGTTTCGGACCTGGAGCAGGGGGAGGCCGGCCAGCCGTCGGTCACGCTGATGACCCTGCACGCCGCCAAGGGGCTGGAGTTCAAGGCGGTGTTCATGCTCGGCATGGAGGAGCGCCTTTTCCCCCATGCCCGCTCTCTGGACGATCTGGACGGCATGGAGGAGGAGCGGCGCCTCTGCTACGTCGGCATGACCCGCGCCCGCGAACGGCTTTACCTGCTGAACGCCCGGAGGAGGTACCTGTTCGGCCAGGAGCAGTGCAACCCGCCGTCGCGCTTTCTGAAGGACATTCCCCCCGAACTGCTGGAGGATGGCGGAGGTTCGATCGGCGACTCCGGCCATGCGCCGTTCGCCACCCCCTACCCATCCGCTGCGGAAAGGGGCCACTTCAGCGCTGCCGGCCGGATGGGGAGCGCCTCCGCGCCTCCATTCCGCTCCGAGGCCTCCACTCCGGCCCACAACCTGTCCGCCATAGCCGGCGCCTTTACAGGCGAGATCGAAATGGTTCCCGAGCCTCCCGATGAGCAGGACGGCGTCTACATCGGCATGAAGGTGCGCCACGGCAAGTTCGGAGTCGGGACGGTCAGGAAAATGGAGGGAGAGGGTGAAGGGCAGAAGGTTGTCGTCTGGTTCAATTCGGTCGGACCGAAAAAACTGATGCTGAGGTTCGCGGGTCTGGAGCGGGCGTAGCAAATCCCTCTAAATCTCCCTTTAGGCCCTCCGGATCCTTGTCAGGGGAGACTTAACGGCTTCCCCCTGACAAAGGGGGATCAGAGGGGGTTGGTTTTGGACCTTACAGCGCCACCCCATGCAGATCCCGGCGGTGATACCGCCAGGCAAAGGCCACCCCGCGGAAATACCAGTCGATCAGGAAGACTCCCCACACGGCATAGAGCGAGAGGTGCAGCCAGCTCGACGCCACCCACGACAGCGCCACCCTGATCCCCCACATCGCAACCAGCGTGACGATGAAAACATAGAACGTATCGCCGGTGCCGCGCAGGCTGCCGGCGTAGACGAACGAGATCGCCAGCGGCACCTGGGCGAAGGCCACCATCTTCAGGAACATGCTCCCCTTCTCGATCACGTCCGGATCGTGGCTGAAGAGGCCGATCAGAAGGTGCGGAAGGAAGAAGAAGAGCAGCGCCATGACGGTCATCACGCCGACCGCCAGCCGGAGCGCCTCATTGTGGCTGATCCGGGCACGACGGAGCTTGCCGGCCCCCAGCGCCTGTCCCATCAGTGTCGCCGCGGCGATTCCCATGCCGGCGCCCGGCATGAACGAGAGCGACTCGATCGACAGACCGATCTGGTGGGCGGCGTAGGCGGTTGTGCCGTAGGCGATGATGAAGCTGGAGTAGAACAGCTGGCCGCTCTGCTGTGCGACCCGCTCCAGAGCGACCGGCCAGCCGACTTTCCAGATTTTTCCGAAGAGAGTGAAGTCGGGGCGGCTGAAGGTGATGTATTTTTTGCGCAGGGCCTGGATCAGCAGGTAGGTGAAGCCGACACACTCGGAGCTGTTGATCGCGATCGCCGCACCCTTGACCCCCAGCGCCGGCATCCCGAGCTTGCCGTAAATCAGCGGCCAGGCCAGCAGCACGTGGAGGATGTTGACCAGGATGATCGCCTCCATCGGGGTGCGGGTGTTGCCGGTGCCATGCATGATTGCCGAGAGGAGATTCAGCCCGGTCGTCCAGACCATCCAGAGAAACACCAGCCGGATGTATTCGGCTGCCAAACCCTGGACATTCGGCGCCGCCCCCATCAGCCGGGCGATGTCCCCCCCCCAGCGGGAACCGGCCAGCGAGCAGACCGCCGTCATGGCCAGACCGGCCAGACACGCCACATACGCCGCACGTCCGGCCTCTTCGCGCCTGCCGCCCCCCCACAGATGCGAGATAACGACCGTCACGCCGGTCGAGAGCCCCCAGAAAACCGTCATCGTCGTGACCATCAGGAGCTGCCCGAGGCCGGTGGCGGCAATGGCGGAGGCCCCCAGGCCGCCGGTCAGAAAGACATCGACAATCGAGACCAGCCGCTGGAAAAGAGATGAAAGCAGAACCGGGAGTGAGAGGCGGAGTACATCGCGGCGGATGGAGACCGGCTTTGATGACGAGTTTACGGTGAAGAACGTTGGCACCTGCATGGCTTCTTTTATATGACCCGGACCGAAGCTGGTCAACATTTTTCAGCAGAAGAAGCGTAATAAAAAAACAGGGCGATCACCCGCTCGGAAATCTTTACTGCGGCTTGCATACCGGACGGTTATCGTGTATTGTTTCGCAAAATTTCAGCGGAGGCACCTGATGACAAAGGCAGATATTATTGAGACCGTTTCCGGTGCGTGCAACTTTTCAAAAAAAGAATCGTCCGAACTGGTTGAGTGTGTATTTTCCCTGATCAAGGGGTGCCTTGAATCGGGCGAAGACCTGAAAATATCCGGCTTTGGAAAATTCGAGGTCAAACATAAAAGCGCCCGACGCGGAAGAAACCCCCAGACGGGAGAAGCTCTGGAAATATCGGCTCGCAGAATTCTCAGCTTCAAACCGAGTCATATTCTGAAAACCGCCGTCAACAACGCCTGACCGGAAACAGCAGCAGACTGTTCTCCTTCTCCCTTACCGAAGAAGCTCATCCCACCAAAGCCTCACCCTTCAGTGGCCGGCGCCGCTGCCCCAAAGCTCCTTCAGCCTTTTGTCACGGCCGCATCCGCTCCGGTCATAACTGTATCTGAGCGGATTTTTTTTATAGTAGTGCTGATGGTACTCTTCGGCCGGATAAAACTCCGTTGCCGGGGTTATTTCGGTCACAACCGGCTCCCGGAACGGCCTGTTCCTGTCCAGAGCTGCCTTCGACAGCTGCGCCGCCGTGCGCTGTCCCTCTCCCCGGTAAAAAATCGCGGCGCGGTACTGATGACCCACATCGCAGAACTGCCGGTCCACAACGGTCGGATCGATATTGCGCCAGAAAACCCCGAGGAGTGCCGGGTAGGAAATTTTGGATGGGTCATACACGATTTGCACCGCCTCGGCGTGGCCGGTGCCTCCGGCAGACACCTCTTTATATGTGGGATTTTTCTTCTGCCCGCCGGTATAGCCGGCGGTGACGGAGACCACGCCGGGAAGCTGATCAAACGGGGCTTCCATACACCAGAAACAGCCGCCTGAAAAAATCGCCTTTTCGAGAGCGGCGGCGTGTACGGCTCCGGCCGCCAGTAGGGCAGCCAACACCCCCGCCAGCAATGAAACCATTCTTTTCATGGTGCACCTCCGTGCAGCTATTTCGTAGCTGCTGCAAAATCGAGAGCCGCCGAGTTCAGACAGTAGCGCAAACCGGAAGGCTTGGGGCCGTCATCGAAGACATGGCCAAGATGCCCGCCGCAGCGCCGGCACAGCACCTCGGTCCGGCGCGAGAACAGGCTGTTATCGGCGGCTGTCGCAATGTTATCGGGGGAAATCGGGGCAAAGAAACTCGGCCATCCGGTGCCTGACTCATATTTTTCTTCCGAACGGAACAGGTCGAGGCCGCACCCTGCACAGCGGTAGACGCCATGCTCGTGATGGTTTGCATACTTCCCCGTGCCGGCCGGTTCGGTTCCTTTTTCCCGCAGTATGTGGAACTGTTCGGGGGTCAGCTGTTTTTTCCATTCAGCCTCGGTTTTGACGATCTTTTCGCTCATGACATACCCCCCTTTTTCGTATGAATACACCCTGATCGGCCCCGCTTTGCCGGCGGCGGCCGGCGCTTCACGCTTGTCGGCGCACCCCGGAGCGGTACTGAACAGAACCAGGGCGGCCAGGATCAAAGCCCCGTATAATCCATGTTTATTCATCGTTGACCTCCTCTGCAGAGAGTGATCTGTTCCTTATGTACTGCTGAAATTATACCACCGGGACATTCCCGGAGTAAGAAATTATCCAATCCGGTTTTCGAGGGTGGGTAAGCGGGCCTTCCGGGGTATTTTCGCCGGCGAAACAAGGAGGTGTCGTCGATTTCAGCCGTTTTTCTCTGCCGAAACCAGCGCTGGAAGCATGGGGGATGGTGGTACTGCGGAAACCGTTTGTTCAGGTTTTATTCCGGATGGCTGCACGCCGAATCGTTGCGCCTGACACGCGCAACCATCACTGCCGGTAACGTCACCAGCGCGAACAGGGTCGTGAAACCGATCCCGAAATTGGTGGCCCAGCCGATGGAGGCCAGGGCGGGATAATCTGCCAGCGCCAGGGAGCCGAAACCGGCGATCGTGGTCAGCGCCGACAGCAGCACCGCCCGACCGGCCTGGATGAAGCGCTCCTCTCCCCCCTGCGGGTCGTCGGCTATGACCCGGTGCCGGAGGTGCAGGCCGTAGTCGCTCCCCATGCCGACAATCGTCACCAGCACCATGGCATTCATGAAATTAAGCCCCATCCCGCAGAGCGCCATGAGCCCCAGCATCGCCAGGGCGCCGGCGACTACCGGGAACATGGCGTAGAAGACCCCGCTCGGTGAATCAAAATGGGACAGCAGCAGGAACAGCACCAGCAGGCCGCCGATCAGGAACCCCTCCAGGAAGCTCTGCCTGACCGAAGCGGCCAGTTGCGAGCTCACGAGGTCGACGCTGGTGACCCGCGCCGCGGGGTCGATGCCCGCCAGTTCGTGCAGAAACGCTCCCTGGTCGAAGCCGGCATCCTTGTAGTGAAGAAACAGTAATGCGTGATAGCCGCTCGCATCCTTGATCAGGTGGCGATCCGCCACTCCCCGCAGCGGAGATGCCTTCAAGCGGGCAATGGCCTCCTCCTCGGGCACCGGTGTCAAGGCGCTGCCGGCCGAGAGCGCGGCAATAAAGGGGTGAAACGGCGCCGGCTCGAACCCCTGCCTGACCAGCGCGGCGTTTACCCCCGCCACAGGCAGACCGCCCCCCGCAGCGGCGGAGATGGCCC
>JBAVTM010000086.1:0-7267 GCA_049696195.1 Desulfuromonadaceae bacterium
GGACCATCGTGTTGGCCAACAACCGCATGGCAGGGATGTTCGGGAGCAGTATGGAAGAGCTGCTCGGTTCGCGCTATCCGGATCATGTCTGTCCGGACCAGCGCAGCTCCGGAGACGACCGGATGCGTAAGCTGATTGCCGGCGAGATTGATCATGTCAGCACAGAGAGGCACTACATCCGCAAGGACGGCAGTGACTTCTGGGGGCATCTTTCCGGCCGCCGTCAGGAGGATTCCGAGGGGAAGTTCATCAACCTGGTGGGGCAGATCGTCGACATTACCGAGCGCAAAAAGCTCGAAGGTGAGTTGCAGAATTCGCTGGAACTGTTCTCGCTGTTTATGAAGTACTCGCCGGTATATACCTTCATCAAGCAGATCGAAGGTAATCAGAGCCGTGTTCTGTCGATAAGCGATAATTATGTCGATATGGTAGGCAGGCCTGCCGAAGAGTTGCGCGGCCGCACGATGTATGAGCTTTTTCCCGAGGAATTTGCCCGCAAGATAACGGAAGACGACCTGACGGTGGTGAATGAAGAGAAAGTGATAGAGGTTGAAGAACAGCTCAACGGCCGGAACTACATAACCATAAAGTTTCCTATCATCAGGGACGGCAAAGACAATCTCCTCGCCGGATTTACCATAGATATCACCGATCGCAAGCGTGCAGAAAACGAGCATGAGCGGATGGAACGGCAGCTCCTTCACTCCCAGAAGCTGGAGAGCCTCGGGGTTCTGGCGGGGGGCATTGCCCACGATTTCAACAACATCCTGATGGCGATTATCGGCAACGCCGACCTGGCGCTGTTGCGGCTCAACAAGGAATCTCCCGCCGTCGACAACCTGCACCGGATCGAGCAGGCGGCCGCCCGGGCCGCCGACCTGGCCAGGCAGATGCTCGCCTACTCCGGCAAGGGGAAGTTCGTGGTCGAGAACATCGACCTGAACACGCTGCTGGAAGAGATGCTGCATATGCTGGAGGTCTCGATCTCCAAGAATGCGGTACTGCGGTTCAACCCGCATCACCCGCTCCCGCCGGTTGAGGCCGACGCCACCCAGATGCGCCAGATCATCATGAACCTGGTCATCAACGCCTCCGAGGCGATCGGCGACAAGAGCGGCGTCATCGCGATCACCACCGGCTGCATGGATTGTGACCGGAACTACCTGACGGATGTCTGGCTGGATGAAAACCTGGCCGGCGGTCTGTACGTCTACCTGGAGATAGCCGACAGCGGCTGCGGCATGGACAAGGATACGCTGTCAAAACTGTTCGACCCCTTCTTCACCACCAAGTTCACCGGTCGCGGACTGGGCATGGCGGCGGTGCTCGGTATCGTCAGGGGGCACAAGGGATCGATCAAGGTCTACAGCGAACCGGGGAGAGGGACGACCTTCAAGATTCTGCTTCCCGCATCCGGCCGTCCTGCCGATCTGTTTAACGACGACGGCCACAAGAACGGCTGGCAGGGGAGCGGCACCGTCCTGCTGGTCGATGACGAAGAAACGATTCGCGGCATCGGCACCGAAATGCTGAAAGAGCTCGGTTTCACCGCCATTACGGCTGCCGATGGCCTTGAAGCGGTAGAGACCTACTCGTCTGCTCCGGACATCGCCTTCGTAATCCTTGATCTGACGATGCCGCATATGGACGGCGAGCAGTGCTTCCGGGAGCTCAAGCGGCTCAATCCCGACGTCAAGGTGATCATGTCGAGCGGCTACAACGAGCAGGAGGTCACCCGGAAGTTCATCGGCAAGGGATTGGCCGGTTTCATCCAGAAACCGTACAATCTTTCGACACTGCAGGAGGTGGTTCGAACCATTGCCGGATGACCGTTGGTGCGGTATTGCCTAATATATGAGCAGGGGCTTTCTCCGGAGGGGTGTCGCGAACATGAAACCGTAATATTATCGGTGCATTAACTTAGATGCGTGCGTTGGCACGCCAAATGCTTTTACAGATAACAACACAACCGTTTCACGAATATATTCCGGCAAAGGCGCCACCCATTTCACACATGGTGGCGCCTTTGCGTTTTAGAGAGGTAGGTCATGGCCAAGCCCGACTGGTACGATACCGATAACTGCGAAACCAACGACAAGGGCGCACCCAAGTTCTGCAAAAAATCAGAACCGGGGGAAGGGACGGAACGCTCCTGCGCCTATGACGGGGCGAGGGTTGTGCTGATGCCGATCACCGACGCCATTCACCTGGTGCACGGTCCGATCGCCTGTGCCGGCAATTCCTGGGATAACCGCGGGGCCCGCTCATCCGGTTCACAGCTCTACCGGCGCGGCTTCACGACAGAAATGCTGGAGAACGACGTCATCTTCGGCGGTGAGAAAAAGCTCTACCGGGCGATCCTCGATCTTGCCGGGCGCTACCGCGATCAGGCGAAGGCTATCTTCGTTTATGCCACCTGCGTGACCGCGATGACCGGCGACGATGTGGAGGCGGTCTGCAGGGCTGCGTCGGAAAAAGTCGCGATGCCGGTCATCCCGGTCAACACCCCCGGCTTCATCGGCGACAAGAACATCGGTAACAGATTGGCGGGGGAGATCCTCTTCAAGTATGTCATCGGCACGACCGAGCCGCCGACCCTGGGTGAATATCCGATCAACCTGATCGGCGAGTACAACATCGCCGGCGACCTCTGGGGGATGCTGCCGCTCTTCGACAGATTGGGGATCCAGATCCTGTCATGTTTCAGCGGCGACGCCAGATTCGAGGAACTGCGCTACGCCCACCGGGCCAGGCTCAATATCATCATCTGTTCCAAGTCGCTGACCAATCTTGCCAAGAAGATGCAGAAAAGCTACGGCATGCCGTATCTGGAGGAGTCGTTCTACGGCATGACCGACACCGCCAAGGCGCTGCGCGACATCGGCCGCGAGCTGGACAATATCGTTAATGGCCTGGAAAAAAGGGTCATGCAGGATCGGGTAGAGCGTCTGATAGAGGAGGAAGAGGCCACATGCCGCGCTGCCATCGCCCCCTTCCGGGCGCGGCTGGAAGGGAAACGCGCGGTGCTTTTCACCGGCGGGGTCAAGACCTGGTCGATGGTCAATTCGCTGAACGAACTGGGGGTCGAGATCCTGGCGGCCGGCACGCAGAACTCGACTCTGGAGGATTTCTACCGGATGAAGGGGCTGATGCACAAGGATGCGCAGATCATCGAGGACACCTCGACGGCCGGACTGCTGGCGGTCATGCGCGAAAAAATGCCCGACCTGATCGTGGCGGGGGGGAAGACCAAATTCCTGGCGCTGAAGACCAAGACCCCCTTTCTGGACATCAATCATGGCCGTTCCCACCCCTATGCCGGGTACGAGGGGATGGTGACCTTTGCCCGGCAGCTGGACATGACGGTCAACAACCCGATCTGGCCGACCCTGAACGCCCCGGCGCCGTGGGAGAAGAGCCCGGAGCAGCTGGAGGCCGGCCTGGCCGCGAGCGCCGGCCATGCCGAGGCGTTTCTGGCGGAGGAGCTGTCCGCTTCACGGGTCGCTGTGCCTAAAAAAGCCGCAACGGTCAACCCCCAGAAAAACTCGCCGGCACTTGGTGCAACAATGGCCTATCTGGGGATCCACAACATGCTCGGCCTGCTCCACGGCGCCCAGGGGTGCTCGACCTTCATCCGGCTGCAGCTCTCAAGGCACTACAAGGAGTCAATCGCCCTGAACGCCACCGCGATGAGCGAGGATACCGCCATTTTCGGGGGGTGGGACAACCTGAAAAAGGGTATCGGACGGGTGATCGAAAAATTTCATCCGGAGGTGGTCGGGGTGATGACCTCCGGTCTGACCGAAACGATGGGGGACGACGTGCAGAGCGCCATTGTCCACTTTCGCCAGGAGAACCCCGGGCTGAACCACATCCCGATCATTCATGCCGCGACCCCGGATTACTGCGGATCGCTGCAGGAGGGGTATGCCGCCGCGGTGGAGGCGATTGTGGCCACCCTGCCGGAGGGGGGGGCGATCGTACCAGGCCAGGTCAACCTGCTGCCGGGCGCGCACCTGACCCCGGCAGATGTTGAGGAGGTCAAGGAGCTGATAGAATCCTTCGGCCTGACGGTGCTCTGCATCCCCGACATTTCCAACGCGATGGACGGCCATATCGATGAGGTGGTGTCGCCCCTCTCAACCGGCGGTATCACTGTAGATGAAATCAGAAAAGCGGGGCAGAGCGTTGCGACGTTATATGCCGGAGACAGTCTGGCCAGGGCCGGGCTCAAGCTGCAGGAGCAATTCGGCATCCCCGCCTACGGATTCACCTCCCTGACCGGTCTGGCCGAGACGGACCGATTCATGGAGGTCCTGGCGGCGGTCAGCGGCCGGCCGATCCCGGAGAAACAACGCCGCTGGCGGAGCCGCTTGATGGATGCCATGGTGGACAGCCATTACCAGTTCGGCACCAGGAAAGTGGCGGCTGCCCTGGAGTCGGACAATCTCAAGACCCTGACCCGTTTCCTGGCAGGGATGGGGTGCGAGATCCAGGCGGCGCTTTCAGCTACCCGCACCCGCGGGCTGGACGGTCTCCCCTGCGATAACGTCTTTGTGGGTGATCTGGAGGATCTGGAGGAAGCCGCCGTCGGTGCCGACCTGATCGTTGCCAACTCCAACGGTCGCCAGGCAGCTGCAAAGCTGGGGATCGGCGCGCATCTGCGGGCGGGGCTGCCGGTCTTCGATCGATTGGGAGCCCACCAGAAGGTGTGGGTCGGCTATCGCGGCACGCTGAACCTGGTGTTCGAGGTCGCCAACCTGTTTCAGGCCAATGCGAAGGAAGCGCAGAAACTGGCGCATAATTAAACCGTTCCCTTCCTCCGCCGGGTAAGGGAGGAGCCGGGAGGGTTAGAAAGGAGTTATTATGAAAATTGCATTTACGACATCAACCGGTGAAACCATCGATCAGCACTTCGGTCAGTGCCAGAGCTTCCACATCTGGGAGGTAGGTCCGGACGGGGCTGCTTTCCTGGAGGCGGTCGGTGTGGCTGAACATGGCGGCGACGAGGAAGATCGCATCGCTGCCCGGGCAGGGCTGCTCTCCGACTGCGCCATCGTTTACACCATGCAGATCGGCGGTCCGGCGGCGGCCAAGCTGGTAGCGCAGAAGATTCACCCGATGAAGACCAACAGCGAAGTCAGCCTGAAAGAGACGGTGGAGCGCTTACAGGAAGTGTTGCGCGGCAACCCGCCCCCCTGGCTCAGGAAGGCGATGAAAGGCGAGAAAACAATTATGAATTATGAATTATAGATGTTGGATTCAATTCAAAATTCAAAATCCAAAAAAAGGAGTACAACGATGGCTTACATTACCGGATTAACACGCGACAGACATGAGTGGACCCCGCAGTTCATCACCTCCATTGACGAGGAGCTCTGCATCGGCTGTGGCCGCTGCTACAAGGTCTGCGCCCACGATGTGCTGGAGTTTGAAGAACTGGACGGCGACGATTCCGCCAAGATGTTCATGAAGGTAGCCAATCCCGGCAACTGCATCGGTTGTCAGGCCTGTGCGCGGACCTGTTCGAAGAAGTGTTTTTCGTTTGAGCCCGTCATGCTGTAAAACTTGTGAAGGGTGAAGGGTGAAAGGTGAATTTAAAGCCTTTTAGTCTATTCACCCTTCACTCTTCACGTATTCACGGAGGTCCCCCATGCTGATTGCGGTCGCATCAAAAGATGGCAAGGAGATCAACCAGCATTTCGGCCACGCCGAGCGTTTCCTGATCTATGACGTCGAAAAGGGTGATGCAACGCTGGTTGAGGAGCGGAGGGTTGATCGCTATTGCAGTTTTGACCCCGAGCATCCCCTGCGGGGGCATCTGCTCAGGGGCATAGCCGAAGCTCTTGCCGGATGCCGGGCGGTTGTGACCGCCCAGATGGGTGAGCACCCCAGGGGCGAACTGGAAAAGCTCGGTGTCGAACCGTTCGTGACCAGCGGCCCGATCAAGCTGACTCTGGTGGAGCTGGCAAAAATTCTGTAGGATTAGAGGAACCAGGTTCGAGGTTCGAGGTTCGAAAAAAGGCCGGTCCGGTTCCTCGTACCTCGTTCCTGTCTTTTTCCTGCCTTTCCCTGTCTTTTGGTTTTCTCACAACGAGGTGATGGCCCGACATGCACAACGGCTCCTTCAACAACTGCAACCTCCCCCCCTGGGTCATCGCCTCGCGCCACTTCAACGACAATCCCCAACCCCTGGAGATTCAGGGGGTCAAGGAGGGAAACCGCTTCCTTTTTGACAGGCTCGCAACGATTGGCAGCCAGGAAGAGCGGGCCCTGACCTTCAATGACTACATGTCGGTGAAGTTTCAGCTGCACCAGTGGCAGGACCAGACCGACACCGCCCGGAAAAGCATCAGGAACAGCTATCTCCGCTATCTGCGGGGCTGGATGATGGATTCCAACTCGGTCGAGGGGGCCGTCCTCAAGCGCTGGGTTGAAAGCCGCATGGGCATCGTGCCCTCTTTCCACCGTGCCCGTATCAGGGGTATTCACAGCGAGGCGTATTTCGACTACTCGGTGGATGTCATGAAGGGAAGCGCCCGCACCAACGCCATTCAATCACAGCTCGATATCCTCTACGAATACTGCCAGTACGAGTTGTCCCGGAAGTACCCGGCATTACCCTCTATCCCGCTGTATCGCGGCACGTACGACGCCGCCGAGCATGACGTTATCGAGCAGATCGACAGGCGCAGCCAGATCGTCAGGCTGAACAACCTGGCATCGTTCACGTCGGACGAGGAGCGGGCCTGGGAATTCGGCTCAACGGTCTGGGAGGTTCAGGTGCCGCTCGGCAAGATCTTCTTCTACAACGACCTGCTCCCCGGCAGCATCATGAAGGGGGAGGGGGAGTATCTTGTCATCGGCGGGGAATACCGGGTCCGGCAGGTGATGTGTACGGTCGGGTGAGGTGCTTGAGAATTTTGAATGGTGAATTTTGAATTTTGAATTGAAAACAATTATTTTTGGCAGAGAGTCTGCTACTGCCGTATCGGGAGCGTGACGGTAAACGTCGTGCCTCCGCCGTTTCTGCTGGTTACCTTTATTCCCCCCCCCATGTTTTCTACCAGGCTTTTAGTCACGAACAGCCCCAACCCGGTACCTTCACCCGGTTTCTTTGTCGTGAAATAGCGGTCGAAGATCCGGTCGATCGCTTCGGCCGGGATGCCGGGGCCGTTGTCGGCAACCGTGAAGCAGACGGAGTCGCCTCCGGCGGGGGCCGTTTCGATCAGGAGCTTGCCGCCGCCGTCTTCCATCGCCTGCAGGG
>JBAVTM010000087.1:0-4948 GCA_049696195.1 Desulfuromonadaceae bacterium
TGCCCTTCCAGCCCCAGTGGCTCGATATCCCGGGCGCGCACCTCGCCCCGATCGATGCCGAAACTGATCCGGCGGGCGGATGCGTTCTGGGAAAGCGAGGCGACCCGCGGGTCATCGGCGTTGACAATCGCCAAACCGCCGTCACTGATACGATGGAGCAGTTCGCCCTTGGCAGCGGCAACCGCCTCGACGGTTCCCATGCTCTGCAGGTGAGCCGGGAGGGCGTTCAGCACGATTCCGACACGGGGGGCGGTAATTGCCGCCAGACGGTCGATCTCGCCCGGTTCGCTCATGCCCATTTCCAGCACCGCCCAGCGATGCTCCGGCCGTAGCTGGAACAGCATCTGCGGCAGGCCGATCAGGTTGTTAAGATTGCCGGACGTTTTGAGACCAGGCCCGGTCAGCTCCAGAATCGCTCCCAGCATCTCCTTGACGGTTGTTTTGCCGTTGCTGCCGGTTACCGCGATGATCGGGATGGTGAAGCGCCGCCGCCACTCCGCCGCCAGGTCACCCAGCCCGCGCAGGCTGTTTTTGACCGCTATGCAGGTGAGAGTGTCAGGGATCGAGTGCCCTTTCAGCCACCCCTCCTCGGCAAGAATCGCGGTGATCCGCTTATCCGCCACCTCCTGGATAAACGTATGGCCGTCAAAATGCTCGCCGCGCAGCGGCACGAACAGCTGGCCGGGGGCGACACTCCGTGAATCGGTCGATACTGCCGTTACCTCTCCGGTCGTTGCGCCGATGATTCGGCCTCCGGTGGCGCCGGCTATTTCGTTGATGGTGAACATCAGGTTACTTTCTCCGCAAAAGCTGCCGCTGCTTCTTCGCGGTCATCAAAATGCTGTTTAACGGTGCCGATGATCTGATAATCCTCGTGCCCCTTGCCGGCCAGCAGGAGTATGTCACCGGGACGGGCCAGGGTGACCGCCAGGCGGATCGCCTCATGGCGGTTTTCCAGGACGGTAAACCCCTTTTCCGTGAAACCGCCGCCCAGTTCATCCTGCCGGTATTCTCGGAGGGCCAGCGGCGTTATGCCGGCTCTGATCTGCATCAGGATGCCCGCTGGATCCTCGGTGCGCGGGTTGTCGGAGGTGACGATCGCCAGATCGCTCATACCGGCGGCGATCCTCCCCATGATCGGACGTTTGCCGTTGTCGCGGTCTCCGCCGCAGCCGAACAGGGTGATGATCCTTCCGGTGGCGATCTCCTTCAGCGTGGACAGGACATTCTCCAGAGCGTCTCCCGTATGGGCGTAATCAACGAGACAGGTGACTCCGCTTCCGTTTTCCACCCGTTCCATACGCCCCGGGACGGTCGTGTGGTTTTCAATGCCTTGCCGTATCGCCGGAAGCGGCAGGTCGAGGGCGACTCCGGCTGCGGCAGCGGCCAGGATGTTGGAAAGATTGAAGCGTCCCAGGAGGCGTGATGCAAATTGAAACTCACCCGCGGGTGTGACCATGGTAGCGCTGATGCCGCTGACTGATGAGGTGATCTCTGTCGGGTGCACGTCGCACTCACCCTTGATTCCGAAGGTGATCACCGGACAGGCGCTGCGCCGGGCGATCTCCGCACCGTAGGGATCATCCATGTTGACAGCCGCCCGGCGGTACGGTTTTTCCTGTGACGGTCGGAGCAGTTCGGTGAAAAGCCGGCTTTTGGCCTCCAGATAGCTCTCCATCGTGACGTGGTAATCGAGATGGTCCCGGGTCAGGTTACTGAAGACCCCGACGTCAAAGTGGCAGCCATCGACCCGCTTCTGCTCCAGTGCGTGCGAGGATACCTCCATTACAAAGGCCTGCGCCCCGGCGTCCGACAGCTGCCGGAATGCCCGCTGCAGTTCGGTTGATTCAGGGGTGGTGTGCGATGCTCCGATGATTGTTCCCCCGAAGCGGTAGCTGATCGTGCCGAGTACCGCCGCAGGCTTCCCGGCCGCAGCCAAAATCGCTTCGATCAGATAGGTTGTCGTCGTTTTACCGTTGGTGCCGGTGATGCCGATCAACGGTTTTGTCGCGGTCGGATCGCCGTTGAAGTGTGCCGAGAGACGCCCCATGGCGGCGCGGCCGTCCGGCACCCTGACCCACGGAGTTCCTGCCGGAGCGGCTGCCGTGTCCTCGAGAACCACCGCCGCTGCGCCCGCCGCTACGGCCTGTCCGATATAGCGGTGTCCATCAGCCAGTGCGCCGTGCAGCGCGAAAAAAAGCGCTCCCGGCTGGACAGCACGTGAGTCGCAGGTCAGGGAGCTGATCAGGACGGACATGTCTCCGTGACTCTCTGTATCGGGCAGTTTTTCGAGCAGCTCACGCAGCGTCATGCGTTCTCCTTAACCTTGACAAACAGGATACGTGCGTTAACGAAGTCTGTTTCTGCCAGCCCCGATAAACGGGATCAAGTACGCTCACTAAATTATTTCTGCAAAAAACCGCAGAAAATAAACTTCCAACTTACTAAAAACGGTAAAACCTGCCGGGTGCCCGGCAGGCGATTTCAGCGTCATGCTGAAGGGGTAAACTTTATCCAGACCTCGTTGACTTCCCGGATCTTATGGCCGGGAGGTGGACTTTGTTCGGATGCCCGCCCGCTTCCCATCAGCCGTATGTTGATGCCCCGTTTCTCCATCACCTGCATGACCCGGCGCATACTCATTCCGCGGAAATTCGGCATGACCTCACCCCCGCCGGCGCTCTCCTGAACGTCACCATCAGACAGCGATTCAACGGCCGGAGCAGCCGCAACCTTGGTCTCAGCCGGTTTGGCTGCAGTCGTTGTCGGCCCGTTCGGCTGGATCTTCAGGTACGCCAGCGAGTTTTGAGCGATCCCCCGGAATGCGGGAGCGGCGACAACGCCGCCGTACTTGACCCCTTGCGGTTCATCGATAATCACCGCGATCGTCAGTTTCGGCTTGTCGGCCGGGACAAAGCCGACAAAAGATCCGATGCGCTTGGAGGGGGAGTAGGTGTGGGTAACCGGATCGACCTTCTGTGCCGTCCCCGTTTTTCCGGCAACACGGTAGCCGTCCAACGCCGCTTTTGTGCCGGTGCCGCCGTCGCCGGTGACCGTTTCCATCATTTTTGTGATTTTCTGTGCGGTTTCGGGGGAGATGACCCGCCTCACGACCTGCGGTTCAAATTTCTGCGTCACGGCGCCGCTGTCGTCGAGAATCTGCTCCACCAGGTACGGCCTCATCAGATTGCCGCCGTTGGCAATGGCTGAAAGGGCCGACACCAGCTGCATCGTCGACAGGGACACCCCCTGCCCAAAGGAGATCGTCGCAAGGTCGATTCCGTACCAGTGCCGTTTCAGATTCCCGGGCGATTCACCCGGCAGGTCAATGCCGGTGCGGCTGCCGAAACCGAAATTGCGCAGGTAGGATGACAGCGTATCCTCCCCCACCTTGAACCCGATCTTTGCCGCGCCGATATTGCTTGAATATTTTATGATCTCGGAAACGGTCAGTCGCGAGTGAGGATGATCGTCGTGGATGATCCGGTCGGCTACCCGGTAGGTGCCGTTTTCACAGTTATACATATCAGTTGACTTGATTTTTCCTGAATCGAGCGCTGCGGCGATGGTGAAAACCTTGAAGGTCGAACCGGGTTCAAAGCTGTCTACTACCACATGATTGCGCAACTGGGCAAGTGAGTAGCGCGAATAGGCATTCGGATTGAACGTAGGGTAGTTGGCCATGGCCAGAACCCTGCCGGTGTCCGACTCCATCACCAGCGCCATGCCACCCTTGGCTCCGGTTTCCATCACGGCCTTGGCCAGCTCTTTCTCGGCGATAAACTGAATGGTCTTGTCAAGGGTCAGGACCACGCTTTTGCCGGGAGACGAATCCTTGATGACGGTATTCATTACCGCGATATTTCTGCCGAGAGCGTCCCGCTCCGTTATCATATAGCCGGTATTGCCCAGAATGGTGCTGTCGTATTTAAGCTCGATCCCCTCCAGACCGTTAGGGTCGCGCCCCGTAAAGCCGACCACATGTGCGGCGATCTCCATGTTGGGGTAAAACCGCTTGGATTCCGGCGCGAATCCGATGCCGGGCAGCTTCATGTTCCTGACGCGGGTCGCGACTTCCGGCGCCAGCCAGCGCTCAATCCAGATGAACGATTTGTTGACGGAAAGTTTGGCGACCAGTTCACCCTTCGGGATACCCAGGATCGGCGCCAGTACCCCGGCGGTGCCATTAACATCCCTGATGCGGCGAGGTTCGGCATAACAGGAATCCATGTGGATCGATTCGGCCAGTGTAGTGCCGTTGCAATCGAGGATGCTGCCGCGGGCCGGGGTGAGATCGACTCTATGCCGATGCTGCTTGTCAGCTTTTTTAACAAGGTTTTCGTGCTGGAGAATCTGGAGATAGAAAGAGCGTCCGACTACAGTCAGGAATAGCAGGCCGAAAACAGTCCCGATCATGATGATCCGGACCCTCGCCCATTTTTCCCGGTCGTCTTTCATTTGATGTGAATGATCTGCTGCTCGGTCGGCAGCGCCATCCCCAGCTCGTTTTTGGCGATGGCTTCAATGCGGGCCGGCGCCTTCAGCGAAGCGGCTTCCAGTTTCAGACGCTTCTGCTCCTGCCCGGCTTCATTCAGTCGGCGGCTGATCTCGGAAATTTCAAGGTTGAGATCAACCAGCTTGAAACGTGACCAGACGTGAAAGACCGAGACTATTGTAAACACGACCATGCAGATCATAAGGTATTTAAACAGGTCAATCCGGTGCGGTGTTACTTCCAGCCCGCCAAGGGCGCGTGGTGGTGCGGCTACTTTTGTGAAATCTGTTCGTACCTGTGCCATGATGACCTCCTTAACCCCCCTCAGTCCCCCCTTACCAGGGGAGAAGCTTAATGCACCTCCCGATAAGGGGAGGCCGGGAGGGGTTGAGTCTTGGGTTACAATTTCTCTACTGCCCGCAGTTTGGCGCTGCGCGCCCGTGGATTTTCGTC
>JBAVTM010000088.1:0-1823 GCA_049696195.1 Desulfuromonadaceae bacterium
AAGGGGAGACGGTCGTGAAAAAATACCTTCTACATATTAATGGGGAATGGGTCGCCCCTGACAGCAACAGGTGGTTCGAATCCACGAATCCGTATAATAATGAGCCCTGGGCGTTGATTCCGGAGGGTAATGCCCTTGATGTGGACAGAGCGGCCAAGTCAGCCCACGAGGCCTTCACCTCCGGACCATGGCCAGGCATGACCGCAAGCCAGAGGGGGGCACTCCTGAGGAAACTGGCTGAACTGCTTTATGAAAATGCTGACTTTCTGGGCGAACTGGAATCGCGCGATAATGGCAAGTTGCTGGTTGAGTGCCGGTCCCAGATGAAGTACACCGCCGAGTGGTACAACTATTATGGCGGCCTGGCCGATAAGGTTGAGGGGGCGGTGATCCCCACTGACAAGACGGGAGTCTTCAATTTTACCCGCTATGAACCGCTGGGGGTGGTCGCGGCGATTACCCCCTGGAACTCGCCGTTAATGCTGGCAACCTGGAAGCTGGCGCCGGCTCTGGCTGCCGGCAATACCGTGGTTCTCAAGCCTTCCGAATTCACTTCCACCACATCACTGGAGTTTATGAATCTCGTCATGGAGGCGGGATTCCCGAAGGGAGTTGTCAATGTCGTTACCGGCTTCGGGAGCGGGGTCGGTGAACCGCTTGTTTCGCATCCGCTGGTTGCAAAGATCGCCTTTACCGGCGGCGAGATGGCTGGCCAGGCAATCAACGAGCTGGCTGCAAAAAACTTCAAAAAAGTAATTCTGGAGTTGGGGGGGAAATCACCCAATATCGTCTTTGACGATGCAAACATCGATCAGGCGGTGAAAGGTGCAATCAGGGGAATTTTTTCAGCGGCGGGGCAATCCTGTGTGGCCGGTTCGCGCCTCCTGCTGCATGATTCGATTCATGACGGATTTGTAGAAAAGATGGTTTCCATGGTCAAAACCGCCCGGATTGGCAATCCTGCAAGTCCTGAGACGCATATCGGACCAATTGCCACAAAGCTCCAACTGGAAAAGGTACTCAAGTATATCGATATCGCCAGATCAGAAGGGGCAACCTGCGTACTCGGCGGAAACACGTTGAAATCAGGTGACTGCGCCAACGGGAATTTTGTCGAGCCGACGATCTTTACCGATGTAACCAACAACATGCGCATTGCGCAGGAGGAAGTTTTCGGGCCCGTGCTGTCAGTAATCCGGTTCAAGGACGTTGAGGAAGCGATCCGGATTGCAAACGATATTAATTATGGATTGGCCGCCGGCATCTGGACAACAAGCCTGGAGAGGGCACTGTACGTGTCGCAGCGGGTCAAGGCCGGTACGGTCTGGGTAAATACCTACAGAGACACAAGTTATACGTCACCCTTCGGTGGATATAAGCGGAGCGGGATCGGCCGGGAGGGCGGGCAGGATGCCATCAAAGATTATCTTCAGGTTAAAAGTGTCTGGATTTCAACGGGAACCGATTTCCCCAACCCTTTTGTGCGTCAGTAACGCGTAAAAAAAACATCGAATTCTAACGAGTCATAATGGAAGGGTAGGGTATATGGGCAGAAATAAGGAGACAGCAAAATACGATGTCATACAACTGAAGCTTACAGAAAAAGAGACACAAGTGATCCAGGGCATGGCTTCTAAAAACCACATGAATGTTACAAAATTCGTGCATGACCTTATTTTCCGATCGGGTTTAATTACCAGAGATTGTTCGTAGAATTTCACGAGCCATTTCTGTGATGGAATTCATTTTTTACAGCTAAAAGGAGCATTGTTACATGAACATTCACGAGTACCAGGCAAAAGCGATTTTGAGAGAGTTCGGTG
>JBAVTM010000089.1:0-2054 GCA_049696195.1 Desulfuromonadaceae bacterium
AGTCAATGAATATGGCAACTGCCCCCTCATCCGGCCTTCGGCCACCTTCTCCCTCAGGGAGAAGGGACTAGCTAGATTCAGTGAGGGGGCATAAGTGCCAATACCACCAGAGTTGCTTATTTTTGCCAGACAACTTCGCAAGGAACAGACGGAAGCAGAACTACTGCTTTGGTATATCTTGAGAGGGCGGCGTTTCTGCGGCTTCAAATTCCGTCGTCAATACCCGATCGGTGGATATATTCTCGACTTCTATTGCCATGATGCCGGTCTTGCAGTTGAGCTGGATGGTGGAGGACATAACATTGAAGAGCAACGACTTTATGACACAGAACGCACTAAGGCTATTGAGGCCGCCGGCATACATGTGGTCCGATTCTGGAACAATGATGTGTTTCAATCATTGGAAGTCGTGCTGGAAGAAATTTATACACATTTGAAGGTAAAACTGAGAGTTGAAAGCGCCCCCCTCTCCCTGCCTTCTCCATCCAGCCATGTTTGATGATATAATTAGTCATCACACAGAGAAAGGACAATGATCATGACTACAAATACCGTCAGACTACACCGTGTCATTCGCGCACCGGCCGAAAGAGTCTACCGGGCGTTTCTCGATCCCGATGCGATGGCCAAATGGATGCCGCCTCACGGATTCACCGGCAAGGTTCACCATATTGACGCCAAAGTTGGCGGCACCTATAAGATGTCGTTCACTAACTTCTCGACAGGTCAAACGCACTCTTTTGGAGGAACGTATCTTGAATTGGTTCCGAATGAGCGCATTCGCAACACCGACGCGTTCGACGACCCCAACCTGACCGGCGAGATGGTGACAACCGTCTCCCTGCGGGAAGTGTCGTGCGGAACCGAACTGAACATCGTGCAGGAAGGAATCCCTGAAGCCATCCCTCTGGAAGGGTGCTACCTTGGCTGGCAGGAATCGCTTACACTGCTTGCACAGCTGGTCGAGGCTGAGATTCCGGGGTGATGCACGGTCGGCAAGGACCTATTGAGCCGACTATATAAACCGGCCTCACGCAACGCCGCTACGACGCAAAGAAAGGCTTTTAAACAAGTTATTTTTTGATTTTACGTCCAAAGGCATTTTTAGTTTCTCGTTGCGTCGTTGCGTGAAAAAGAATTCGTTTTGGTGCGTGAAATGAGTCTATTTTGGTCGGCGTCTGCATTTGCACGTGACCTCCGCAGGGGTAATGGATGAGCGTTTTCGAATCAAGATCCAGGAAAATATGAGGCTTTGAAGTCCCCATGCCTGATCCCTCAGCCCCCAGGACAACAACTTCCGACACCTACCTCGCCATCTACGCGGTTGTCGGCCGCATCCCCGAGGGGAGCGTGGCAACCTACGGCCAGGTCGCCGGCCTGGCGGGGCTGCCGGGGCGGGCGCGCCTCGTGGGATACGCCCTGAGCGCCCTTGCAGGCAGGTCAACCATCCCCTGGCACCGGGTCGTCAATGCCCAGGGACGCATCAGCCTCCGCTCCTGCGGCAGCGACGCGGACATGGAGCAACGGCTGCGGCTCGAACACGAGGGGGTAAGCTTTGATAACGGCGGCCGTATCCCCCTCGAACGATTCCTATGGCGGCCACAGTTTGCCGGACAGGGAGTCCTGTAGAGCGGCTCGGTGATCGCGCGGCATCGCGGTTGAAGCACAAATAGCCATGAAAATTAGTATTGCTAATTGGCAATCAACATCACCCGCGGCTTGATCAGGGAAAGGCGACCGAGCTGCGCCGCACCTTGAACCGGGCAGTGGAGCGATAGAAGGGGTGGGCAGAGCCATGAAACGCGAGGAACCTTTGAGGGACACCATGACTTCTGATAGCCGCCTCCGACGCTCCAGGGCACATTCCGATGAGATGCTGGAATGGCTGCGGGGCACGGGAAAGACCATTATCATCATCCACGACAACCCGGACCCCGATTGCCTGGCCTCGGCCATGGCGCTCCGCCACCTGCTGGCCATGAAACTGAGCCGGGATGCGATCATCGCCTTTTCCGGCATGATCGCGCGCAGCGAAAACCTCGCGATGGCCAAGG
>JBAVTM010000090.1:0-7799 GCA_049696195.1 Desulfuromonadaceae bacterium
CGGCAGCGATGCTCCCGACCTGCCGCTCCCATATATTCAGGAAGCGTATCGACTGCTCGCGACGCAGCAGACCGATGCCGTCTTTGGCCCGAGCCGTGATGGCGGCTATTATCTGCTTGGGCTGCGGCAGGTTTGGCCGCAGCTCTTTGCGGACATCCCCTGGGGCTCCGCCTCTGTGCTTGAGCTGAGCCTGGCAGCGGCACGTGATACGGGCCTGACTGCCGTTCTGCTGCCCGAATGGCAGGACATCGATACCGTCGAAGACCTGCGGGCATTTCAGGAGCGAAACCGCGTGACGTCAATGGAAACCGCATGAAACCGATTATTATCATCGCAGCCGTTCCGCTGGAAATCGAACTGCTGGAAAATGCTCTGGAACATTCCGGCAGGGTGAGAACAGGGGGATATGAGTATGTCGAGGGCACAATCGGCAATCTGTGGGTTGTCGTCTGTGCCGGAGGGATCGGAAAGGTCAATGCGGCTGCGGCGACCGCCGTCTTGATCGATCGCTATCAGCCACACATCGTCATCAACACCGGCTGCATCGGAGCCTACATGGGAAGCGGCCTTTCAATCGGCAATCTTGTTGTGGCAAGCGAGGAGGTTCTGGCGGATGATGGCGTGGTCGTCGCGGATGGATGGAAAGATCTGCGCTCCATGAATCTCCCCTCCGTCGATCAGCGGGGGCTGGGGTGTTATAATCTGCTGCCGCTTTCCCGGCACGCCTCGGAAAAGGCGATGCAGCTGGCGGATCATCATGGTGTTTTGCTTATACGCGGCCGTTTCGCCACCGTCTCAACCTGCAGCGGCACCAGGGAGCGCGGTGAAGAGCTTGCCCGCCGCTGGAACGCGGTGGCGGAAAGCATGGAGGGGGCGGCGGTGGCGCAGGTCTGCCTGCGTTGCGGCGTTGACTGCCTTGAAATACGCGGGATCAGTAACATGGTGGAAGAGCGCGACCTGAAAAAGTGGGACATACCGCGGGCCGTGGAAGCCGCCCAGCGGTTTGTGCTGAAATATCTTGAGGAAATGGATCGGCCAGACACTGCGCCGCTCCCGAAGGTGGTCCTGAAAAACTGAGCTGTCAGCGTTCTCCGAAGATAGCCGTACCGATCCGCACCAGCGTTGCACCTTCCTGGACAGCCGCTTCAAAATCGCCCGACATCCCCATCGAAAGCTCCGCCATGTCAACACCCGCAATTCGCCGTGCGTCCACGGCTTCCGCCAGGCGTCGCAGCTCTGCAAAACAGGGGCGCGCTGCATCCGGGTCATCGAAAAAGGGGGGCATCGTCATCAACCCCCTCACTCTGATGTGCGGGAGGAGGGCGCACTCCTGAACCAGTTGAATCGCCCCCGTCTCCGTCGTTCCCGACTTGGTGGCTTCGCCGGAAATGTTTACCTGAATCAGTACATCGCAGACCTTTCCGAGCCTGCCCCACTGCCGGTCGATCTCCTGCGCCAGTGAAAGGCGATCAACCGAATGGATCATCGCCACCCGGCCGGCGATATATTTCACCTTGTTGCTCTGCAGATGGCCGATAACGTGCCACTGCACGGCTTCATGCACCTCCGCCAGTTTCGGCACCAGCTCCTGGATGTAATTTTCCCCGAAAACCGTCTGCCCTGCCCGGAAGGCCTCGATGATGTCGGCAACCGGGCGGGTCTTTGACACCGCAACCAGGCGGACGGAGGCTGGATCGCGTCCGGCCGCTTCAGCCGCGGCGCGGATGCGACCGTTGATCAGGGCAAGATTGCGGGAAATGGTCATGGAAGCTTACTCCACGGCCTGCATGGTCTGCAGCACTTCGTACAGCTCGGTCATCGGCAGGCCGATCACATTGGTATATGATCCGTTGATCGAGCGGACAAAATGCACCGCCCCCCCCTGGATCGCGTACGCCCCCGCCTTGTCCATCGGGCAGCCGGTGGCGATATACGCGGCGATCTCCTTCTCCTCAAGCTTCTTGAAGGTTACCTCCGTGCAGACGCTCCGGCTGATGTGGACAGAGCTGATCTTGTCAAAAACCGTGAAGCCGGTGATGACTTCGTGATCCCTGCCGGAGAGGGCGGACAGCATCCGACCCGCATCGGCGTCGTCGACCGGCTTGCCGAGAATCGCGCCATCCAGCACGACAATCGTGTCGGCTCCGATGAAGAAGCGGCCGTCGTGCGTTGCCGCGACCACATCGGCTTTTTCGCGCGAGAGGCGCAATACATGGTCGGCAGGCGCTTCCCCCGGCAGAACATCTTCACAGATATCGGCCGGAACGACGCTGAATTCGATGCCGGCCAGCGCCATCAGTTCGGTACGGCGGGGGGATGCGGAGGCCAGAATTATGCTGCCGTGATTATTTCCCATCTTCATCCGCTTTCCGCGCCTCGTCGGCAGCCTTTCTTCGCTGAGCCGCACGCTCTATACCCGCCTTATGCTCGGCCTCCATGTCCTGCCAGTGCTTTGTCCAGTCCGTCTTGCGCACATGGTTCAGCACAAACACGCCCGGAATAATGACGCACCCCCAGAAAATAATCATGGTCGCACCGTTGGAGATCCCGTAGACAAGCAAGGAGATGCCCATCAGCAGCAAAAATGCCTCCATCGACAGAATACGTCCGATCAGCGAAGCCTTTTGAATCTCTTTTTGTGTATCATGCGTCATGTGGCTTCTCCTTCCAGGGAAACATTTTCCCCGGGTTCAATATGTTTTTGGGATCAAGAGCGGCTTTGATGGCTTTCATGGCGGCGATCTGATGGGGAGACAGTTCAAGCTCGATATAGGGGGCCTTGGAAAGACCGACCCCGTGCTCGCCGGACATGGTGCCGTTCAGGTCCAGCGCGGCCTGGAACACGTCGCGGATCGCCAGGTGCGCCTTTTCGTCCATGCCGGGAACGGCCTTGTCGACCATGATATTGACATGGATATTGCCGTCGCCGGCATGGCCGAAGTTGACGATCGGGATATCGTACTTCGCCTGGATCTTCTCGATGGTGCGGATGATGTCCGGCACCTTGCTGCGCGGCACGACGACATCCTCGTTATACTTGGTGGGGTTGATATCCCGCAGTGACGGCGAAACCAGCCGCCGCACCCGCCAGAGTTCTTCCGATTCGGCGGCATCCCTGGCCGCCCGGAACTGCACGAGCCCCAGCGGCTTGATCAGCTCATGGATCTGTGCCGCCTGTTTCTCGATCAGGTCCCGGTCGCCGTCCACCTCGATCAGCAGCACCGCCCGCCCCTCGGCAGGGATTCCCAGGTTAAAGCGCCGTTCGACGCACTGCAGGGTGGCATAATCCATGAACTCGAGCGTGGTCGGAATGATCTTGTTGCCGATGATCGTCGAAACCGCCTTGGCAGCCCCGTCGATCGAATCGAAGATCGTCAGCATGGTCTTCTTTGCGTCCGGAAACGGCAGGATCTTGAAGATGATTTTGGTAATAACCCCCAGCGTGCCTTCGCTGCCGCAGAGCAGGCGGGTCAAATCGTAGCCGACCACTGCCTTGTAGGTCTCCCCGCCGGTGCGGATGATCTCGCCGGTCGGCAGCACGACTTCAAGCCCCATGACGAAATCGCGGGTGACGCCGTACTTGACGCAGCGCGGACCCCCGGCGTTTTCGGCGACGTTCCCTCCAAGGGTAGAAAATTTGAGCGAAGCCGGATCGGGAGGATAGAAAAAACCGAGCTTTTCGACGGCGATCTGGAACTGTTCCGTCACCAGCCCCGGCTCAACCTCGGCGATCAGGTTTTCGGTATCGATCCGCAGGATACGGTTCATGCGGGTGGTCACCAGCACGACGCCACCCCCCTTGGGGAGCGCGCCTCCGGTAAAGCCGCTGCCGGCGCCGCGAGGGAAGACCGGGAAACCCTCCCGGTTCGCCAGCTTAAGAACGGCCGAGACCTCTTCGGCGTTGGCCGGGTGGACGACCGCATCGGGCAGAAATTCCATCTGGGTGGCGTCATAGCCGTAACAGATCATATCCTGTTTGGCGGTTGCTATATTGTCAGAACCGACAATCGAAGCCAGCTCTTTGATCAGGTGTGCCTCAAGCATTGGTGATCCTCTCTGTAATGATTCTGCGAATCAAGATACATGATATGGCGGCAACTCTGCAAGGCAGTTTTGCAATAAAAAACAATGCAGTGCATGATCGTCAGAGTGTGTCGGAAATTGAAATAGCCGGTGAGCTGCTGAATGCCAACCCAAAGCCGTCATCCTGCTTCACAGCAAGTTTCCGGCCACGCTGGCCGTTTCCTCAGGCACTCAAATTAACCGCCAAGCTGAAATCATGTATTCTGATACGTATCCATGGTATAACATGTACAAAACGAAGTGAAATTCATGAATTAATTTCTGCCAAAAAGTACCGGTGAGTTAACCGATTAGAAGGAGGCTTTCATGCAAAAAATACTGATGTGGGTTGTCATGGCTCTTTTCCTCGTCACCCCGGTTTTGGCCGAAACCACAATCAAGGAACAAGGGAAAGAGATCGGTCAGGCTTTCAAAAAGGGTGGTAAGGAGGTCGGACACGCCTTCAAGGAGGGCGGTAAGGAGGTCGGCCAAGGGTTCAAGGAAATGGGGAAGGAAACGGGGAAAGAGTCAAAAAAAGCAGGGCGGACGATGGGTGACGCGTTCAAGCAGATGGGACGGGATATCAAGGGATTCTTCACCGGGAAATAGGTTTACCTGCCCCAGGGAAAACAGCCGCCCTTCTGTCAGGCAAAATCTCTGTTGCCAGCGGGAGTGAAACCATTTATCCTTACCGGCACCTGCAACTAAACAATCAGGAGGTTTTTTCGAATGAATCGTTTCAGCAAAATTGCAGCATCAGTAGTTTTGGCGGCGTTGCTTGCCGTTCCGGCCTTTGCAGCTCAAGAGGCAAAGAAGGGTAACGGAAAAACCGTGACAACCGCATCCGGTCTCAAATACGTCGATGTCGTCGTCGGCAAGGGGGCATCCCCGACTGCCGGTAAAACCGTCAAGGTGCATTACACCGGGACGCTTGAAAACGGTAAAAAATTCGACAGCTCGGTTGACCGCAACGAGCCGTTCTCGTTCACCATTGGTGTCGGCCAGGTTATTCCGGGGTGGGATGAAGGCGTCATGACGATGAAGGTCGGCGGCAAGCGCAAGCTGATTATCCCTTCCAAACTCGGCTACGGCGCCCGTGGAGCCGGCGGGACCATTCCCCCGAATGCAACCCTGCTGTTTGATGTGGAACTGCTCGACGTCGCAAAGTAATCGCCTTTTATTTTACCTGCCACACCAAAACAGCCCGCAGTCGCGGGCTGTTTCTGTCTAGAATATTGGAGCAGTGAATGACAAACCTGATTTCTGCCGAAGGGCTGAAAAAGCTGTGTGACGAATATGACTACCTCTGGAAGGTGGAACGCCCCAAGGTTGTCCGAGGGGTGTCCGACGCGGCGGCGGAGGGTGACCGTTCGGAGAATGCCGAATACATTTACGGGAAAAAAAGGCTGCGCGAGATCGACCGCAAGCTGAAGCACATCGGCTCGCGCCTGAAGGTGCTGAAGGTGGCGACGGTGCCGGCCAATCCAAAACAGGTTACGTTCGGCTGCTGGGTCACCTATGAAGAGGAGAGTGGAGAGCTGCGCTGCTACCAGCTGGTCGGCCCGGACGAGATCGATGTCAGCATCGGCAGGATCAGCATGGATTCACCGGTCGGGCAGGCGCTGCTGCACAAAAAACTCGATGATGAGGTGATCGTCCGGAAGCCGGGGGGGGAGATAACGCTGTATATTACCGGCATCAGCTCGACGAAACCGGAGTTGTAGAAAAGTAGATGTTTGTTTTATTGAATGTATTACAAAACCGGTCTCACGCGGAGCCGCAGAGTACACGGAGAAAGTCAAAACAGGAAATCATAGTTAAAAACATAAAGCCCTTTAAGAACGTATTACTGAATTACCTCAGCGCTCTCAGCATCTCTGCGTGAAATTTCTTTCGGGCTTCGTTTTGTCGAGGTTTGGAAGTAACATAATACTTACGGCATCTAAATTTTTTATGCTCCCTTTCCCGCATCCAGAACCCTGAGCCGCTCCTTCATCTCCTTTTCCCGCTGCCAGCGTGCCGAAACGTCCCGGATGATGGCCGCGACCCCCAGCATCTCTCCCGCCCCATCCTTTACCATCACCATCGAAAATTCGGTGGAGATGCGCGCTCCGCCCTTCTGCAGGGCCGGCGCCGAGAGCAGGTCTGTGCTGTAACGGCTGGTGCCGCTCTGCATGACGCGCCCGTAACCGTCCCAATGTCGCACTCTCAGATTCTCCGGTATGATCAAATCAAGCGACTGCCCGATCGCCTCTTCGGCGGTGAAGCCGAACATCTTCTCCGCACCGCTGTTCCAGAGGCGGATGATCCCCTCGCGATCGGAGAACATGATCGCGTCGCTGCTGTCGGTGACGATTGTGCGTGCAAGCCATTCCTGTGCCGGTGCTTCGGACATGGTTTCCCCCCTCACTGTTTTTCCTGTTCGTAGCCGACCACCACCGCCTCGTAATGCGCGCTGAAATCAGCCGCTGTCCGGGCTTCCGCCGCCGCATATCCGGCGATGATGTCGTCTCTCATGGTATCAGGAATAACGCGTTCCGCAAGGGGGTAGAGGATCTCATCCTCCTTGGAGATATGTTCCCGCAGCAGCGATGCATAGGCGAGGGCGTTGTCGGCAATGGTCCGCTCCCTGCCGCTCCAGCCTTCCCGGGCTTCCAGAGCCGCACTCTCCATGGCCTTGACGAAGGTGCGCCCCTGGTCATGTTCCATCAGCATCGCCGCAATCGGGCTGTTTTCGCGGGGCATGCCGTTTTTTATCAGCGCCTCGAAGAGGACGTCCTCCTCCTTGGCATGGTGGAAACGGTCGGCGAAGTTGCGGATGAAGTCGACGCCATCCAGATAAAACTTCCAGTTGGTGTAGCTGCCGTCGGCCGTCCGGGCGGCGTTGCTCTCCAGCAGGGTAATCATCCGCAGGATCAGGCGATGCTCGTTGACCAGTGCCTGGGTAATGTCCTTCTTTTGGGTGAAATTCTTCTCTTGGTTGAAGTCCTTCTCTTGGTTGAAGTCCCTATTCATCAGATCCTCCGTTCCCCGTTGATGCCGATCACGATACTCTCCAGCGGGATCTCCATGCCGCTCTTCTGAAGCGCCTCACGGACCATGATATCCAGGCCGCGGCAGCAGGGCACTTCCATGATCGCCACCGTGATGCTCTTGATCGAGTTGGCGCTGAAGATGTGGGCCAGTTTGTCCACATAGGCGGTAGTGTCATCCAGCTTGGGGCAGGCGATGGCCAGTGCCTTTCCCTTGAGCAGCTCATGGTGCATGCTCCCCATCGCAAAGCCTACGCAGTCGGCGCAGATCAGGATATCCGCGTTCTGGAAATAGGGGGCCGTCGGCGGTACCAGATGGAGCTGTACCGGCCACTGGCGAAGTTCCGAAGGAGCCTTGCCACCTGCCGTGTCTGTTGTTTCCGGTCGTTCAATTACTTTAGCCATGCTGCCGGGGCAGCCGCATCCGAGATTTCCCATGATTTATTCTCCTTTTAGTGTCAGGTGGTCGTTGATTTCCTGTTCGATTTTTGCTTCGTCATCCTTGGACAGCCCATGGATCGAAACGACGTCCTTCAGCAGGCAGATGCCGACCTTGCAGGTGACACAGCCGATCTCGAACCTGTTAAGGATCTCGCCGATCTCCGGATACGTCTGCATTACATCCTGAATGGCCATGTCGCCAAGATTGTTTTTGAATTCCATCTCTGCACCTCCCCGCTTGTGATGTTCTTACCATACCCGCTT
>JBAVTM010000091.1:0-3541 GCA_049696195.1 Desulfuromonadaceae bacterium
CGCCCGGATTGCCCATGAAGCCGGGATTCCGATCATGGTAGATTCTACGGTTTCAACGCCGTATCTTGCCAACGGGGCGGAACTCGAAGCCGATATTCTTGCCTATTCCACCAGCAAGTATATCAACGGCACCGGAACTACCATCGGCGGCGCTATCATCGACCGGGGAGTGTTCAACTGGAACAGTCCAAAGTTCCCGCATTTTGAGCCGTTTCATAAAAAATACCGCGCCTTTGCCTTTACTGCCCGTGCCCGTAAGCTGGTCCACAAAGATGTGGGTGCCTGCGCCGCTCCATTCAATTCCTACCTCCTGACAGAAGGTATCCAGACGCTGGCGCTGCGCATGGAACGCCACTGTTCGAGCGCCATGGCGCTGGCCCGCTTTCTCAATAGCCATCCCAAGGTCGCCTGGGTCAGCTACCCGGGGCTGGAGGATTCTCCGCACCACGAAGTTGCCACAAAGCTGTACGGCAGCCGCTACGGTGGTCTGCTGACCTTCGGCACCGGCGACAAGGCTTCAGCTTTCAGGGTAATTAACGGGCTCACGCTGGCAAAGAATCTTGCCAACATCGGCGACGCCAAGACTTTGGTTATTCACCCCGCTAGCACCATCTGCGCTGACTATAATCTGGAGGAAAAAGCTCTGATGGGGGTCACGGAAGACCTGATCCGGGTTTCGGTTGGCATCGAAGATGTTCGTGACATTGTCGGGGATTTCAAGCAGGCACTTGATGCAATATGACGAGGGGAAAAGTCAATGTTAACGATAAAAGTAAACGGGCGTGAAGAAAAACTGAGCATAGGCTGCCGGACGTTTGTCTCCCTCGACGTTCTGCTTAAGATCCTTGAAGCAGATGTTCAGCAGGTGACGCTTAACGGGAAAATCATCAGCAGTCGGGAGTGTGGAACTACCACCGTACAAAGCGGCGATTCGCTGCTTCTGAACGGTTAAAAATAAGGAGCTATCGAATGAAGATATCCATCAATGGCAAAGAAACCTCCATCACCGAAAATTCTGATCGCACGATTGACTCACTGCTTGAAGAGCTGGATGTCTCGCAGCGTCTCTATGTCACCGTTGAACTGAACGGAGAGATTCTGGATCGTCCCGCCTATGAGACCACACCTGTCAATGAAGGTGATGTCATCGAATTTCTCTATTTCATGGGTGGGGGGCGCTGATATGCTGACCGAATCCCAGATTGATCGTTATTCGCGCCACATCATCCTGAAAGAGGTTGGCGGAAAAGGGCAGCAGAAGCTGTTCGACGGGCGTGTTCTGATTATCGGCGCCGGCGGTCTTGGCGCGCCGATCGCCCTCTATCTCGCAGCGGCCGGAGTAGGCACAATCGGTATCGCAGACGCTGACGACGTCGATCTTTCCAATCTGCAGCGCCAGGTGATCCACTTCACCCCCGATATCGGCAAGCCGAAGGTGGAATCTGCACGGGAAAAGATGGAAGCCATCAATCCGGACGTGAAGGTCATAACCTACAAGGAATGGATCTCGGCCGCAAATATCAATCGAATTATCGCCGACTACGACTTCATCATCGACGGCACCGACAACTTTGCCGCCAAGTTTCTGATCAACGATGCCTGTGTTCTGGCCGGAAAGCCATACTCCCATGGCGGCATCCTGCAGTTCGACGGCCAGACGATCACGGTCAAGCCGCGTGAGTCGGCCTGCTATCGGTGCATCTTTCCCGAACCGCCCCCGAAAGATGCCATTCCAACCTGCTCCCAGGCCGGCGTAATCGGCGTCTTGCCGGGGGTTGTCGGCACCATTCAGGCCACCGAGGCGATCAAATATCTGCTTGGCAAAGGCGATCTGCTGACGGACCGCCTTCTGACCTACAGCGCACTACGGATGAAGTTCCGTGAAGTGCCGCTCAAACGCAAGTCCAACTGTCCGGTCTGTGGTGACAATCCCACTATTACTGAAGCGCGTGACGAGTTGGACGCCCTGACCGTGTGTGATCTGAAGGGGGCCTGACATGATTCGGATACCCCGGGAGATCCATGACGCCATGATTACCCACGCCAAAGGCGGCTTTCCCCTCGAAGTGTGCGGGATACTGGGCGGAACCGGCGGAACCGTCGCGGCGATGTACCGGATGACCAACACCGATGCCAGTAACGAGCATTTCATGATGGACCCGAAGGAACAGTTTTCCGTGGTCAAGGATCTGCGGGCCAAGGGTCTTGCGATGCTGGCAATCTATCACTCCCACCCGGAGACCCCCGCCCGCCCCTCGGAAGAGGATATCAGGCTGGCGCTGACGCCGGATGTGTCGTACCTGATTATTTCGCTTGCCGATGCGGATATTCCCGTCGTCAAGTCCTATAAAATAAGCTCAGGGGACGTCCGGGGTGAGGCGGTGGAAGTAATTGTATAGTAAACCTGTAGACATTATAAAAATATATCTTGACAGATAGAATCAATTTTGGCAGTATTCAAATCACACGAACGAATGGAGTTATACCGATGGCCGATGAAAAACAGACAAAGCTGGATCTGAACAACCTTAAAGCCGGCGGCTTCATCAAGGAGCGCGGCAAGGATCTTTTCACCGTGCGCCTGCGCGTACCGGGCGGCAGGATGAGCGTCCCCCGGCTGAAAAAGATCGCCGAGGTGGCTGAAAAATTCGGCGGCGAGTTTGTTCATTTGTCAGTGCGTCAGTCTATCGAGCTGATTAATATCAACTTCAAAAACTTTGATGCGGTCGTCGAGGCATTGGGTGAGAAAAATCAAAAGGTCGCTTCCTGCGGAGCCAGGGTACGCGTACCGGTTGCCTGCGGCGGGTGCGAATACAACCCCAACGGTCTCGTGGATACCCAGAAGTCGGCTTTGGAGGTTGACGAAAAACTGTTTGGCACACCAACCGGCCATCACAAATTCAAAGTAGCCTTTGCCGGGTGCCCCTTTGACTGCCCCAAGTCAGCGACAAACGATATCGGTTTTCAGGGTGCCATTTTCCCCGCGCTTGAAAGGGAAGAGTGTATCAGCTGCGGTCTCTGCGCCAAGAGCTGCGTACCCAAAGCGATCGTCATGGGTGAGGACAATAAACCGGTATTCAGCAATGATCCCTGCATCTGGTGTGGCGACTGCGTAAAAGTCTGCCCGACCGGCGCATGGAGTGAGGCCAGGCGCGGCTACACCGTACGAATCGGCGGCAAATGGGGGCGCAACCCCCTGGTCGGCACTCTATTCGCGACCTTCCTTCCGGAAGACAGGGTGGTCGATTTCATCGCTGCCGTGCTTGAGTGGTACAAGCTGAAGGCCGAAGGACTCGGACGTGTCAGGCTGGGCGATACGATTATCAAGGAGGGGCCTCAGGTACTTCTGGGGCATCTGCGGAGTCAGTTCCCCGAGTACACGGTAGCGGAAACCATTGCACCTCAGGTTATTCAGACTCAAGTAGGAAAATAAAACCCACCCCCCCTCAATCCCCCCTTATCAGGGGGGAGGTTTAGCTCTTCCTCAGATAAGGACCCTCTGTGGCCTGAAGGGAACGGGGAGGGGTAAAAGGAGAATCTT
>JBAVTM010000092.1:0-8066 GCA_049696195.1 Desulfuromonadaceae bacterium
GAAATGAAGCGGATAGGGGCGTTTGCCGGTGCCGGAGCATTTTTTGCCTTATCTTACTTGGCCAGGCCGGAAGGGATTGTCGGCTTCGGCTGTGGTTTTCTTCTCTGCTTGATTCCTATTGTCGGGAAAGGTGGTGTAAACAAGAAAAACCTCCTTATTCCTGTTTGCTTTTTGTTCGGATTCCTGTTCCTGGCTGGCCCCTATTTGACTGCACTGCATTCTGCTTTTGGGAGTTGGACCCTGTCTCCTATGTCCGAAGCTCATGTGAAGACCGCAGATGTGGTCCTGACTCTGAATGCGAAGGGTGAATTACAGAAAACCGGGTCAACAGGATTATTGGTCTGGAAAGAACAATACAAGACGATTCCAATATTCCTGGGGGCGGTATGGGCGAACATCCAGGCCTTTGCCGGGGTATACAAAAAGACGTTTCCGCTCTGGATGCATGTCATATCCGGAGTGGGAGTTTTGTGGTTGGTTTGGAAAAACCCGTGGCGGACTTCTGTGTTACTCTTGATACCGCTTGCGGTTATAGTTCCGAATTTCGTGGTAAGCATTCCCAAGACCCATTCCTATCTTTATCCACTCTTTGCGATGTCATTCATCTGTTTTATTTCCTGTTTCGAGGGCGTAATGATGGCAGGCCGTCGGGCCTCCGATATGTACAAACGTGTGGCGAAGCCTCGGCTCGTCCAGGCATTCCTGTCGGGAGTCATGCTGTTGACACTCTTGTATGTGATTTTCTCATTCTACCGGGAGGCCGACGGGGACTATCAGTCGTCAGGACTGGTAACGGAAGCGATGACAACGGAGAAAATCTACAAGGGTGCCGGCGAAATCATAAAGAGCAACTCGCAGGCGAATGACGTCATCATGACACGATGGGGCCTGGTCGGTTACTTCGCCGATCGTCCGGTAGTTACTCTCCCTAAGGGAGGGGTGAAGGAAGTTATTGAATACGGCAGGAGAAACGGAGCTCGCTTCATACTTATCGATACTAATTCAGTCTATTCACGTAGACAGGAGTTAGAGGAACTCCTCGGCCCCCTGGAAGGGAAGCTTGTCAATCCTGCCTACGGGATTGAAGCTTTTTACGGAAACTATTTTCCGGATCTCGGCGGGTACGTCATCTATCGTTACAAGCAGTAACCAGCTGAAGCTACGTGCCAAAGCTGGGAGAGGGACAATTTTCCTGTTGGGGCAGTCGGAGTACCGCCTCCGGCCCCGCACGGCTGGAAATTCCGTGATATGGACGAGCTGAACGCCTGGCGGATTTCAGAGGCGACAAGGATATGCATATGGTTGCCGACGCGCTGGGGGGATGATTTTAACTCTGGTGTAAGAAGTTAAGTGCGGCTAAAAGCTTGAGAAATCAGGCTTTTTATATTGACCAGGCTGACGTATTTGGATATAAATGTAAACCTGTTTTATTTCTAAAAGGAGGCTGGATATGCATCTTGTCGATCAGATCAAAGAGAAGGCCAGAAAGAACCTGCAGACGGTGGTATTACCGGAAAGTTACGACGAGCGGATGTTGTATGCTGCGGAAAAAATCGTCAAGGAAGGTGTGGCGACAATTATCATTCTTGGTGATCCGGCCAAAATACAGGCAGAAGCCGCCGCCAAAGGGATAAATCTGGCGGGGGTAGAACTGTTGAATCCTGCGGCTTCGCCAAAACTAGAATCATACGTCGCCGACCTGGTCGAACTGCGCAAGAGCAAGGGCTTGACCGCCGATGAAGCCAGAAAACTCCTGACCGCGGACGACAACCTGTACTATGCCGGCATGATGGTTCGTCGCGGTGACGCCGGCGGTGAGGTTGCCGGAGCCACCGGTACAACCGGCAATGTGCTCAAGGCCGCTTTCCAGACTGTCGGCCCGGCAGCCGGCATAAAAACTGTTTCATCTTTTTTTCTGATGGTCACCAAGAACCCCGGCTTCGGAGAAAACGGCATCATTCTCTTTGCCGACTGCGCCGTCAACCCCAACCCGGACGCCCAGGCTCTGGCGGAGATCGCGGTTGCTACCGCAGGAAACTGCAAGGCGTTTCTGGATGTGGATGCCCGCGTTGCCATGCTCTCTTTTTCCACCAAGGGGAGCGCCAGTCACGCCGATTGCGACAAGGTGCTGAAGGCGTTGGAAATCGCCAGACAGATCAAGCCGGACATGCAGATCGACGGAGAGTTACAGGCCGATGCGGCCCTGCTCCCCAACGTCGGGAGCAAAAAGGCACCAGGCAGTGCCGTGGCCGGCAAAGCCAACGTCCTGATCTTTCCAGACCTGGATGCCGGCAACATAGCCTACAAGCTGGTGGAGCGCGTCGCCGGCGCCGAAGCGGTCGGCCCGATCATTCAGGGACTGGCCAAGCCGGTCAATGACCTGTCGCGCGGCTGTTCGGTGGACGATATCGTCAACGTGGTCGCCATTACGGCGGTGCAGGCGGCACAGGGGTAGCAACTCTGTTCTGATGATCACCTGTAAAAAGGCGCGCCCTCTTGAAGGCGCGCCTTTTTACGTTACGAAATAGCGATTCCAGACTATTTTACATATCTCAAAGGATCGGCTAAGCCGGCCTCGGCAAAACCCTTCAAGCGCAGGCGGCAGGAGTCGCACTCTCCGCAGGAGATCCCTTCCGGCGTCGGATCGTAGCAGGAATGCGTCAAGGCGTAGTCAACTCCCAGCTCCACTCCTCGCCGGATGATGTCTGCCTTGCTCATGTTGATCAACGGAGCGTGGATTTTGAAAGCCGCTGTCCCTTCGACTCCGGCCCTGGTCGCCAGGTTGGCCATCTTTTCGTACGCCTGGATGTATTCCGGCCGGCAGTCGGGGTAGCCGGAGTAATCGAGGGCGTTGACGCCGATATAGATGTCGGAGGCACCCAGAACCTCGGCCCACCCCAGGGCAAAGGAAAGGAAAATGGTGTTGCGTGCCGGCACGTAGGTGACCGGAATCTCGCTCCCGACACCATCTTTGGGCACCTCGATATCGGCTGTCAGGGCGCTCCCCCCCATCAAGCGGAGATCAAAATCAACCACCAGATGTTCCTCTGCCCCCATTCGTTTGGCATTTTGCCGTGCGACCGACAGCTCGAAGCTGTGCCGCTGGCCATAGGAAAAACTGATGGCAAAGGGGACAAAGCCCTCTGTCCGCGCTATCGCCATACAGGTGGTGGAATCGAGTCCGCTGCTATACAGTACTACCGCTTTACGTTGCATGATTGGCTCTCCGGGTGGTTTTCTGAACTTTATGGTTGGCAATTTTACGCGTAATGAGTACAATATGTCTACTTTCTCATGGATCTCCGCCTGAAAAAAGTAAAATCATCCCATAGATGAGGTCTGCCGGATTGCAGACCTTTTCCATTTGAGGCGACATGCGACTAAAAGAGGAACAGATCCGCGGACTGGCAGAAAAGGTTTACAATGATCTGGCGGCAGAGGGGTTGATAACGCCGCGCGGAGCGCACGGGGCGGTTGTGGCGGGGATTGCCGGCGCCATCTCGCAGAACTTCGCCGCAGAACAGAAGCTCGAGCGGGATGCGGAGAGGCTGCTCGATGAAACCCTTGATGCGATGGGAAGCGGCGCCGCCGGGATCGACCGCCGCCGCATGCTGAAGATGGTCAAGGATAAGCTGGCCAAGGAACGAAACATAGTCCTGTGATTCCAATTCCAAATAAAGGCGCTATCTTCGTTGGCTCGTCTTCGGCTCCTCAACGTGCGTGTTGCACGCCTTCGTTGCCTCAATCCTCGCCGCCTTGATTTCATCCTTAATTTGGAATTGGAAGGAGATTTAATATGTCGTTATCAGAAGACCGTATTTCAACGATGGCCCATGAAATAATCAAATGCATCTGGCGGGATGATCTGGCGGACGTATCCGACGACAGCCGCGCGCTGAGGAGGGTCAAGCAGTCTCTGGAAGCTTTCTTTGGTGCTGTTGATGATATTGAAGAGGCTGTCAGGGCAAAACTGCGAAACAAGGCCCCCGGCAGCCGGGACTATGACGTCCTGTATCAAAAGTTCTACCACGACGAAATGGCTCGGAGAAATCTGTGAAATCCGGATGGTACATTTCTTTCTTTTTTGCAGCCTTTCTTCTGTTGACGGGGTGTTCAACAACTCCGACGACCAAAAGTTATGCGGTTCTCGATCCGAACCTGGAGCGGGAATCAGTATATATCGTGCCGTTCGACGCGACTCTGGTACCGCCCGATTTTGGTGACCCGATATTCGATCAGTTTGTTGATATTCTGAATGCCCGCCGCAAGCAGACAAAAGTCGGCCGGTTTGTGATCCTTAAAGAGGATCTGAAAGAGGTTGAGCCGGCCTGGCTGATCAAACAGGTCTATATTTCGGGTGATATCTGGGGGTATGTGGAGACCTCCGGTTGCTGTTCGACCGAGATGAAGGTTAAATCGAGGATTTACCTGTATGAGCCGGGCAATAATGCTCCGACGTTCGAAGTCTTTGTTCCGGTCGAGTACCTTTTTGACCATGACCGCAGCACTATTACCGCCGCGAAAGTGCGTCTCGGTAAAAAGATGGCTCTGGATCTGGCAGAGGCTGTTATCAAGAAACTGACACCGTAAGCATTCTCCTTCTTTTGTGCATACAGCACAACGGCTTGTTTCCATTCATTCTTACCGGCCATGAGCAGCAGCTCGCGGCCTTTTTCACGAAAGGTAGAAATTATGTCATATCGCTTCAGGACGATTCTGACGATCGTTGCCGGAATAACTTTTTTGGCGGGTACGGTCGTTCCATCACAGGCTGATGACTATTTGAATCGTGCGGCTGCACAGTACCACGATAAGGATTTCGGAGCCGCCTACGCGTCCGCCGGAAAATCATCCGATCAGGCGCAGCGGGCGTTTGTCCGCGGGATGTCCGCGCTGCGTCTGGACAAGTTCGAAGAAGCGGCGGCACTTCTGGCCGATGCGGAACAGAAGCTGCCGCTGATTGCCGATTACGCCGCTTTTTTTCAGGCCGAGGCGCTCCTTAAATTGAAAAAATATCCGGCGGCGTCTGCCAAAGCGGCTTCAATTCAATCGTTATTTCCCGCCTCCAGGCTGGCGCGCCGTTCGGAAAAACTGCGTGCCGATATTCTGTATGAGTCCGGCGACTTCAAGGGAGCCCTCAATTCGTATCAATCATACATAGTTAAATATCCTTCGGGGGGGGATGCCGTTGAAGCAAGCTATCAGTCGGCGCGATGCCGTGAAGAGTCCGGAGATGCCGGAGGGGCACTGCTGATCTACCGGAGTATCTGGATCAATAACCCGGCGTCACCACTGGCCTCCCGGTCGCTGGAACGGCTCAAGCTGCTTGAACGCTCCGGTCTCAAATTATCACCGTACACGTCTGAAGAGCTTCTGAAGCGGGCCTCTGCACTCTATGCACAGAATGAGTTCAGTGCATACTTGAAAACCCTGGAGATGATGCCGTCGGCGTCCCTGGATCAAACGGTCACAAACCGGATCGATCTTCGGGCCGGCATGGCCCGGTACCGTTTGAGGCAGTATAAAGAAGCCGAAAAGCAGTTCATCAAGGCGGTCGCCAGCCCCTTACCCGGAGTGCGCTCTGAAGCCCGCTTCTGGCTGGCCAAGTGCCTTGAACGACAGGGTTTGAAAGATCGGGCCCTGGCACTGTACCTGGAACTGGCTGGCGAAGGTAAAAAACAGGAATTCGCCGATAACGCCCTGATTGAGGCGGCCGGATTGAAGCGCGGCCTCGGGCAGTATGCTGAAGCGGCGCGCTTGTTCGAACAGGCTGCCGGGCTTTCGTCTGAATCAAAAAAAGGCGCCACGGCGGTCTGGGATGCGGGATGGTGCCGGTATCTGGCGGGTGAATATCAAGCCGCTGCCAATATGTTCAAGGGATTGCTTGCCGATGAAACCCAGCGCGAGAAGGCCCTGTACTGGTTGGGGAGGGCGCTGGAAAAGAACGGCAACAGTGCGGCGGCTTCGTATTATCGATCTCTTATGGATGAATTCCCGGCCGGTTTCTATGCCGCCTGGTACCGTGAGCAGAGGGGGATAAAGGATACCCGTGAGTCGATCGGCAACCGCGACGCTCTTGCTGAACTCCCGTTGCCGGCCGGCTTTGACAAGGCGCGCCTGTTGGCCTCGCTCGGGATGCTTGAAGAGGCCAGGGTGGAGATGGCGGCGGTCCGTAAAAAAGGCAGCGAAAAGAAGGGACAGTTCCCCGCTCTTGCCAGAGTCTATCTCGAAATGCGGGATTATGGATCGGCGATCTCGCTGTTCATGCAAAACCGCCCCGTACTGTGGGAAATGGGAACCTTGCCGCTCTGGACGGCCGGCTATCCACGGGCTTACTCGGAGCTAATCAGCCAGAATGCCGCTCTGAACGGGTTGTCAGAAGGCCTGGTGTATGCCCTGATCCGTGCCGAAAGCGGATTTGCCCCCGCCATCAAGTCGGGCGCCGGCGCGATTGGATTAATGCAGATGATGCCTGCCACGGCCAAATTGACCGCCCGTGAAAAGGGGGACTTCGATCCTCTGCGCCTGACCGTGCCGGAGTACAATATCCGCTTGGGTACGAAACATCTTCACGACATGATGAAAGAGTACAATGGCGACGTTGTCTATATGGCGGCGGCTTATAATGCCGGTTCCGGAGCGCTGGAACGGTGGAAAAAGAGCTTCAAGGGGCTGACCAAGGATGAATTTATCGAGAGTATCCCTTATCAGGAAACCCGCAATTATGTGAAAAAAGTGTACGCTTCGGCAGCGACCTATCGCCAGCTGTACGGGGTGAAATAATACACTACAAACAGTTCTGCGGCTGTTTATGGAATATTGGTTCTACACATATTCGACAATTACCCGCTCCAGATAGTGAGACAGCTGCGCCATCGCGCTGCTGATGGTGGTTTTGTCACCGGCAAGTGCCGCGTTCTCTATGGCCTCGCCAATCACGGTGATGTCATCAAAGCCGTAGCTGCCGCCGGCGCCTTTCATGCGGTGCCCCAATATGCGGATTTCGCTGAAGGAATCCCCCTCCAGTAAGCTGCCGATCAGCAGGCAGTCCTTCTTACGGTTTTCGAGGAATTCCGGAACAATTGACTGGATTTCACTATCGACCTTGACGGTAATGGTATCCGGGTATGGAGTAACAATCATATCAATTCCCCTGAAGATGGTGTGTCAGGCAATCCAGCAGGATCTTCTTTTTGAAAGGTTTTGCTATATGGCCATCGCAGCCGGCTTCCAGGCATTTTTGAATGTCTGATTCGTAGGCATGGGCGGTGAGGGCGATGATGGTTGTTCTTCGGCGATTGGATCGTTCTTCCTGTTGCCGTATCATGCGGGTGGCGGTGTAACCGTCCATGACCGGCATCTGAATATCCATGAAGATCAGGTCGAAGCTGTGAGTCGTAAACAGGTCAACCGCTTTCCGGCCATTGTCGGCCTCAAGCAGTTCCATGGAGTACGAGTTAAGCAACAGTCGCATCAATTCACGGTTTTCAAGAGAATCATCAACCAGCAACACACGTTTAAAGCTGCCGGATGCGACATCCTGTGCCGTTGCCGTTATCTGTCCTGTCTCCGCCACCGCTGTTGTGCTGCTGTCTTCCGTCTCAGCCGACGCGTTCAAAAAAGGTACGGAGAAGCTGAAGGAGCTTCCCGCCCCCGGCTCACTTTCAACCTTCATGGTGCCGCCCATCGCTTCCACGAGCTTGAGGCTGATGGCAAGACCGAGACCGCTCCCTCCAAATCGGCGGGTGATGGATGTGTCCGCCTGCGAAAAGCTGTCAAAGATCACATCAAGTTTATCCGGGTCGATTCCGATGCCGGTATCCGTGATAACAAATGTTACCGCTGTTTGATCCTTCCCCGCCGGAGCGGAAGATGTCGTAATTGAAACCGATCCGCCGCTTTCGGTGAATTTAACCGCATTGGCGACCAGATTTACCAGGACCTGCTGAAGCCGGATCTGATCTCCTTCCACGACCTGCGGCATCGAGGGCGCACTATCCAGCGAAAGTCTCAGTTTTTTGCGTTCCGTATCCTGCTCAACCATCTGGATAACGCGCTCAAGGGTG
>JBAVTM010000093.1:0-2958 GCA_049696195.1 Desulfuromonadaceae bacterium
AGATCGACATGTCAGAAGCCTGTTGCGCCCCCGGACTGATGCCCCCCCAGAGTGTCAACCTCGATGATGGGATCCGTCTGCTCTACGACCTGAACAAGGATCAGCTGGTGGACATAATCGTCGACAGTGCCAAGAACTGGCTCGCCCACGACGGCCTCTGGTTTCAGGCGATAGAAAACAGCCACGGCATGGAAGCCGCGATGGATGCAGACCGCGAGGCATGGCGAAAATTCACCGTCATCGAGGCCAAGCGGATCATGGCCCGGCTTGGCATTAAACCGGGTGGGGGTATACCCGCCCTTATTGAATGCCTGAAACATCGTCACTACGCTCGCCTGAACCTGCAGAAGTTTGAAGATGTTACCGATACGCAGGCGGTCTTCATGATGGTTGACTGTCGGGTCCAGTCAGCCCGGAAGCGGCAGGGACTTCCTGATTTTCCCTGCAAGTCGGTGGGGATCGTCGAGTACGCAGAGTTCGCACGCACCGTTGACCCCCGGATCGAAACCCGTTGCATCGCGTGCCCCCCCGACCCGCATCCGGAGTATTTCTGTTGCGCGTGGGAATTTACCCTGCGGGAGGCATAGCAGGCCCAAAGAGAAAGAGAGGACGTCATATGAAAGTTAAAAAGTCAATTGAGTCAGCCCTGGAAAACGTGCAGGACGGGGCGACGATCATGGTCGGCGGCTTCGGCCTGGTGGGGATTCCTGAAAAGCTGATCCTCGGATTGCGCAATAAAGAGGTGAAGGATCTGACGATCATCTCCAACAACTGCGGGGTTGATGATTTTGGTCTCGGCATTCTGTTGCAGAACCGCCAGATCAGGAAAATGGTCTCCTCGTATGTGGGAGAAAACAAGGAGTTCGAACGCCAGTTCCTTTCCGGGGAACTGGAGGTTGAGCTCATTCCCCAGGGGACGCTGGCGGAACGGATCAGGGCCGGAGGGGCGGGGATACCGGCCTTTTACTCCCCGGCCGGCGTCGGCACCCCGCTGGCTGAGGGGCGCGAGGTGCGGAGCTTTGGCGGCAGGGATTATCTGCTTGAGACCGGACTTTTTGCCGACTTTGCGCTGGTGAAGGCGTGGAAGGCGGACAGCATGGGAAATCTCGTCTACAACAAGACGTCGCGCAACTTCAATCCGATGATGGCGACGGCGGGCAGGGTGACCATCGCCGAAGCAGAGGAAATTCTGGCGCCGGGTGACCTTGACCCCAACGCCGTTCATACCCCCGGGGTCTACGTGCAGAGCGTCGTGCAGTGCGACAACTATGAAAAAAGGATCGAACGGAGAACCGTCCGGGCCTGACAAGAGGAGACATATAATGGCATTGACAAGGGAACAGCTGGCACAACGGGCGGCGCAGGAAGTTGAAGACGGCTATTACGTGAATCTGGGCATCGGCATTCCGACTCTGGTGGCCAACTACATCCCCACCGGCAGGCGGGTGGTCCTGCAGTCCGAAAACGGCCTCCTCGGAATCGGGCCGTATCCCCGTGAAACCGAGATTGATCCGGAGCTTATAAATGCCGGCAAGGAGACGATCACGATGATTCCCGGCTCCTGCATCTTCAGCAGCGCCGAATCGTTCGCCATGATCCGCGGCGGACACATCAACCTCGCAATCCTGGGAGGGATGGAGGTGTCCGAGAAGGGGGATCTGGCGAACTGGGTGATTCCGGGCAAGATGGTGAAGGGGATGGGGGGCGCCATGGATCTGGTCCATGGCGCGAAGCGGGTGGTGGTGGTCATGGATCACTGCAGCAAGGGCGGGCAGTCGAAAATTCTGAAAAAGTGCTCCCTGCCGCTTACCGGGAAAATGGTGGTGCATCGTATCATTACGGATCTGGCGGTCATGGATGTTGCGGATGACGGCTTGCTGCTCAGGGAGCTTGCCCCCGGCGTGACTATCGCGGATGTGCTCTGTGCGACCGAAGCGGAGTTACGGGTTGCCGCCGATGTGAAAACGATGTCGCTTTAGGCCGCCAGCGTGACTGAATAGCATATCTTTCCGGGGATGGCAGAACAAGAGCCGGAGGCGTTTACCCCCGGCTCTTGCGGTCATGGTTTTGCTGAAATAACAGGCGCTGTTTGCTGCTGTCTCAGGTCGAATATCTGGTGGATGTTGAAAAAAGAGTCACGTCGCGCGAGTAGAGCAGAATCGCCTCCCGCATCACCTTTGAGAGGCTTTTCCGGGTACGCCTCGTTACCTCGTCAAGGGCCGCTTTTTCTTCATCGGTGACCCTCAGCGACACAACGTTGTAGCGTGGATTGTCTTTATGATTGTTCGGCATCTGTTCTCTCCATTAGGTTGACCGGGATTATTCCGCGCAAGCAGGCTCGGTATCCAGTACAAGTTCGGGCTCTTCCGCCTCAAGGTCGGTTTCGTTGTTCAGTATCAGGTCCATTCTGGCCATATCGAGTTCATTCTCCCAGCGGGAAACCACCACCGTTGCGACGCCATTGCCGACCAGGTTGGTCAGGGCGCGGGCCTCGGACATGAAACGGTCGATGCCGAGAATCAGAGCCAGACCGGCCACCGGAATGGTGGGAATGGCGGCAAAGGTTGCCGCCAGCGTGATGAAGCCGCTGCCGGTAACTCCGGCTGCTCCCTTCGAGGTCAGCAGCAGCACCCCAAGGATCGTGAAGGTCTGGGTCCAGGTCAGCGGTGTATTGGTGGCCTGCGCCACAAAGACCGCCGCCATCGTCAGGTAAATGGAGGTGCCATCCAGATTGAATGAGTAACCGGTCGGGATGACGAGACCGACCACCGACTTGGTGCAGCCGAGGTTTTCCATCTTGGCCATCATACGCGGCAGGACCGATTCGGAGGAGGATGTTCCCAGCACGATCAGCAGCTCTTCCTTGATGTACCTGATGAATTTGAAGATGCTGAAGCCGCACATTTTAGCGATGGTACCCAGGACGATGAAGACGAACAACAGGCAGGTCAGATAGAA
>JBAVTM010000094.1:0-7903 GCA_049696195.1 Desulfuromonadaceae bacterium
CTTACTGCCTTCATGCTCAGTCGGAGGATCGGTACAGTCTGGGGGGTAGTGCTCATTACCATCGGTGCACAGATGGGGAGCTACAAGTGGTGGTTCTTTCTACCGCCACTGCTTCTGCTTGCTAATCCTGACCTCTTGAAAAAACCGCTCCGCTGGCTTTCGGCATGGCTTGTCCTGTCGCTCATCAATTGCCTTTTTCAAGCGACAGCAGGAATTGCCCTGACTCTTGGGACATTCCCGGCAGCAGCCTGGATTTTTGCAGTGGCATATAGAGAAAAAGCCCTCTTGCATGCATGGCAGCAAAACAAAAAGATGGTACTCATTTCGTCTGCATTGCTCGTTCTGTTCCTGCTGGTAACAGCTCCCCTGATGTCCGGATTTATGACATATGCTCAAGAACAGGGAACGGTCAATGAGTTGGCAAACGGTACACTCCTGAATCGGCCGGCAAGAATACCTGAATGGTTCCGTTGGAAATCTCCGCTTGCATGGGGATGCTTCCGGATTGGTGGCTGGATGGTGGCCATTGCTGTTTTATGGCACCTGTTGGTGAGATGCTTCTCAACAGAGAATGCGCCGTCGCGTCGTTTTACTTTTCCTACCTCTGCAACAGTTGTGGCAATTTCCGGCATCTTTTCAACCATTGTATTTATTCCATACAGCATGGGGAGAATCGATTCGACAAATCTCAGTCGAACGGGATCCATTGGGGTTTTTGCATTGGGGCTGCTTGTTCCGTTGGTTATCAGATTGTCAGCCACGCCATCAGGCACAGCAAGAGGGATACTCTGCGGCTTGCTGATGGGATGCGCTTTGGCGCCTTTCCCGATCTATCCGGGAATACTTGCCAGACAGGCAATGGACGTTCCTGAAGCGCCATCCAGCACGGTCTGGTTTGACGGTGAGGCGAACGGATTGCCAAAGATGGGGAAGACATATATTGATTCTGACCAGCTTGCCATGCTCCTCTTATTCAAACAAGTAACCGACAACGTACTGAAACCGCATGAAACCTATTATGACCTTACCAATAACCTCGCCTTCTACTATTTTCTTGATAAAAAAGTGTCGTCACTGTACGCGGGATATTATATTGTCACGAGTGAGACGATACAAAACAAGGTAATCTCCTGTCTTGAAAGAACACCTCCGCCGCTGGTCTGGGTCGGACCAACGCGAGAGCTCGGTAGTGGCGGCGCATCCATGAGAAGCTACCGTGTTTATCGCTGGCTCATGCTGCAGGGGTATGTTCCACTTTATCACAATGGCCTCGCATTTCTTGTCCGACCTGACCGCTACCGTGAATTGACGGGGGGAGACCAGCCTCTTCAGCGGAAAGTAATTGAATTGACATCATTCCTGGCACCCGCAGATATTCAGGGCGTGTCAGCAGCCTGGGGATCGAGTTTTGATGGCCTCACGTCAAGATTTTCAGATGTTGCTTCATCCACCCGCTCGACAATTACGTCTGGCACTCGTTTCTTTTCTTCTCTGGATGGTGGAGTGCCTGCCGTTACCGAGAATGTCGTTTTTGGCGTCCCTGTAGATGGGGCGCAAGCCGATTTCTTGCTGGTGCGCTTGTCGGCTATGGGAAATAATGAAAAAATCCCTATAATGGTCCGATGGCGGGGTGTGACCGGGAGAGAAGAGGTAATGGAATGTCAAGGGCACCCGGGACGTTCCCTCCTGCTTCCGCTGGGGTCACATCCGGCCTGGTTACTGTCGCCCCGGATTGCGAATGTTTCAATTGATGTCGCAGGGTGGTGGCCCGTGCCTCCGGTTACATCACTTAAACTCTTGAAATTGAGGCGGTAGATATTGAAAAAAGTCCGTTACCTCATTCTTGGCGCGGGACCGGCAGGGCTGAGTTTTGCCCATGCGCTTCTTGATGCCGGAGAGGATTCCTTTCTCGTCCTGGAGCAGGAGGACATTGCCGGCGGTCTCTGCCGCAGCGAACAGGTTGACGACAGCCCCCTGGACATCGGTGGGGGACATTTTCTGGAGACGCGCCCTGGCAGGGTTCTCGATTTTATTTTCAGGTTCGTGCCACGGGACGAGTGGAATCTGTTTCGCCGTGATTCGCGTATCCTTTTGTGGGATAAAGAAATCGGATACCCTCTTGAAACGAATCTCTGGCAACTTCCATTGGAAGTCCAGATCGATTTTCTTGAGTCGATTGCCGCCGCAGGAGTTGTTTCGAAAAAACCGATGCCTGAACAGTTCGATGAATGGGTGAGATGGAAACTTGGTGATCGTATAGCCGATGAATATATGCTCCCGTACAATCGGAAAATATGGCCCATCGCGCTTAATAGACTCGGCACATACTGGCTCCACAAGCTTCCGGACATCTCTTTCCGGGATACCCTCAAAAGCTGCCTTGAGCGCAGTCAATGCGGATCGGTTCCAGCACATGGAACATTTTACTATCCAAAAAAGAACGGAATAGGAGAGCTTTGGAGACGAATGGGCAATGCGCTGGGAAACCGCCTGAGGACCAAAACCGCGGTTCATGCGATTGATGTGGAAAACAGGGTAATAAATGGAGAATTCCAAGGTGATGTCGTGATTAATACAATACCTTGGACCACATGGCAAAAAACGGCATCTCTCCCGGAGAGAATAGGCGACCTGGTCGGACTGCTCGAGTATTCTTCCATTGATGTAGAGTATCATCCCGAGACCATCCAGACTGAGGCTCAATGGCTGTATGTTCCGGATGAATCTCTTCCCTATCACCGCATACTCTGTCGAAACCTCTTTGTCTCAGGAAGCCGCGGCCATTGGACCGAGACCAACTCAAAAAGAAGTGCTGCTCCTGAAGGGTGGCGGCACAGGAATCATTTTGCTTATCCTCTGAATACCGTGAAGAAGCCGGCGGCTATTTCAGAAATACTTGCGTGGGCTGAGTCAAAGCGTATTCTCGGCTTGGGACGATGGGGACAGTGGGAACACATTAATATGGATGTTACCGTGAATCAGGCACTCACAATTGCTGACGAGGTCCTTTTCGAAAGAGCAGCGACGTGATGCGAATATCTCTCTGTCTGCTGACATGGAATGAATTCGATGGCTGCAATATCGACATCCCAAGGCTTCCTCCCAATGTTTTCGACGAAGTATATGCGGTGGATGGAGGAAGCACCGACGGTACAGTTGAATATCTCCAGTCACAGGGGGTCCCTGTTTACCGTCAGCCCAAACGAGGACTTAACGCGGCATACCACCACGCCGTCGATTGCTCCTCCTGCGATGCAGTCGTGGTATTTTTTCCAAAAGGGACCATTGATCCGGAGACATTGCGGAATTTTCGCCACGTGCTTGAGTCGGGCATTGATCTGGTGGTTGCCAGCAGGAATATGCCGGGCGGGCGGAACGAAGAGGACGGCGGCCGCCTGAAGATCCGTAAGCGAGGGGTGCAGACTCTCTCTCTGGCTGCATCTTTCATGTGGCGCAGAGAGGGGCACAAGATTCGGGATGTTCTTCACGGATATAAAGGGTTCTCGGTGTCTGGCTTTAATAGGATGAATATTTTACGGGAAGGGCTTTCTGTTGACATCGAGATGGTTATTCGATCGTACCGTCTGAAATTAACCCGGACGGAACTTCCTGTCGTAGAGGTTGCCCGTCCTTTCGGCGAAACGCGATTCAAGGTGCTTCCGACAGGCATAAGACTTCTCAAGTATCTCTGGTTTGAACTGCGTCGCCCGGATTGATATTATAAACAGACAATTACCGTTTGATCATCAGTTGCAGCAGTTTCGGACTGTCTACGATACGGGGAAGATTCAGGGCTCCACAGGGATGCTGAATAGTTTCAAGAACCGGAAGCATGCTCATATCCTGCGGTGTGTTTATCTCCCTCCGGGCGCCCATGCGGGAAAGGTGATACAACGGTCGTGACACGAGACGATCTCAAAATGTTAAAATTGCAGCTGTTCCAACCGCGCGACGGCTACCGTTATTCGCTTGATCCGCTTCTGCTTGCCCGGTTTTGTACCGTACTGAAGTCTGAAGGGAAAATCGCTGACTTGGGTGCCGGGTGCGGAATAATCGCATTGGTACTGGCGCGGATCAACCCGGCGGCTTCCGTGGTGGCGGTCGAAAACAACCCTGACATGGCGTCGCTTGTCGAGCGAAATATCCGGCACAATGACCTTACCGCAAGGGTTTTCGTGCATGGTGGAGACGTCATCAATCTGCGCGCCCATTATCCCGACTCAACGTTCGATCTGGTCGTATCCAATCCCCCCTTCCGGACAGCGGGGAGCGGCCGTATCAGTCCCAAGGCAGGGCGGGATGCCGCCCGCCATGAAACAACCGCCGGGCTTGCCGATTTTATCGCTGCGGCCAAGTATCTGGTGAAGCCGTCGGGGAGGATCTGCTTCATCCAGCTTCCGTCACGCCTGCCTGAATTCATGGCGCTGGCCACCCAGATGAAATTGTCCGTGTTGCGCGTGCGTATGATTCACAGCAATGCAGAGTCACCGGCAACCATGTTCATGGCCGAACTGGCCAAGGGAAGGCGCAGCGCACCGGTTGTTGAGCCGCCTCTGTTTGTGCGGGACATGGATGGAGAGTATACGGAAAAGGCATGGCTGTGGCCGAGCGAATAGAAAAGGCATCCTCCGCAGTGAAGATGCCTTTTTACATCGGAAAACGTGTCTCAGGGGATCACTCCCTGATCAGCAGAATCATCTCCATTATGTCACCACCGACAATATGAATCGGGAAGCTGAGCGCCGTGTGGCCGTCCGGTATCGGCAGGCCGTTTGCCGGCGGCCGAATCGAGACAGGTGGGTTGATGTTGATGATGACCCCCATCTGTGAGGCTTTGGCCGCCACGTTGCCGCAGACGACGTTGACAAACTCCATGACGGTGTCTTCAAGTACCTCGGCCGGTTCGTGATCAACGGAGGTTTCGTCCAAAATAGCCCTGGCGATGGATTTTTGCAGCCCCTCTGAAACAGAGATCAGGTAGCGGGCCTCAACATCACCGCTCAGATCGATGGCTGCCAGCATGAAGTTTGAGGATATGGCTGATGCCACGGTGCATGTGCCCGGACGGAACTGCAGGCCAAGAACACGGGTGATCATCTTGTGGGTAAGGTCGGCCGTCATTTCCCAGATGCTGCTGCCGGCGGAGGTGACCGGAAGTTCGATGCCGTTGGATACATACCCGGCCTGATCGGCCTTGAAGGCATCGAGCTGTTTTTGGAGTCCGTCACGTGACAATGCTCCGACCTGTACCAAAGCTTCACCGATATACAGATGGGTGTTGTTCTGACGGGTCACGATTTCATTCATCTGGTCGAGCGACAATAAACCCATCTCGACCAGCAGGTCACCCAGTCGCATGTCCCGGGACATCTGGGCGTTGTGGGCGCGCTGGATGTCCGCCGGAGTAACCAGCCCCATCGCTACGGCCATCTCGCCAAATTTCAGGTTGTTCCTGTCCTGAAGGTTGATCGCGCTCAGCAGCGCTTCACTGGTGACGATCCCCTGTTCCACCAGAAATTGTCCGAAAAATCTAACAGCCATATACAACCCCTTGTGTAACCCTGATATGCGGTGTACGTGCGTTATCGAAGGTATTTTTCGCCGGAAAATGCAGAAAAAACTGGCGTACTACCTGGTAATACAGTGGACGAATCAGAGCTCCCGCAGAATCCGCAGGACGTTGTCGGCTTCGAACGGTTTAGAGATGACGTTTTTGGCGCCAAGTTTAAGCGCCTCGGTAAACTTGTCACCCACCCCGCCGAGCGATGTCACCATCACGACCTTGACCTCTTTGTCCATGACCGAGAGAGTACGCAGGGCCGTCAGGCCGTCCATGCCGGGCATGTTCATATCCATGCAGATGATTTCCGGATCTTCGGTATGATTCATCTTGATCGCTTCTGCGCCGTTCTTGGCGTGTCCGACGCAGGTGAAGTCGCCTGATGCAGCTATTATCTTCTCAAGCTGACGGGCAACTGAGAGGCTGTCATCAACTACGAGAACCTTTTTCATTTCCACGTTTCCTCCTGATATACAGACTGCCGCCCGGTTTGTAAGGCACATAAGCAGATTGGTACTAAAACCGTTGGGGAATGTATCTGAAAGCAACTTAAATGTCAAAAGTATGTTTGGCTTTTCATGCGCGGGTCGAGTGTGCTAGAATTCCTGAAATCTTATTTCAAAGGAGTATCCGCTACGATGCAGAACGTTCATTCATCAGTATGGTTAAAAGGAATTCTGGTTGCCGCACTCGTGTCGTGCGGAAGTTATGTCGCCGCTGCCGGGCCGGAGTCAAAAACAGGAAGTGTCGCGGCCTCTCCCTCCTCTGTCCCTCTTCAGGGGCCTGTCGTGCGTGTCAACGGGTACACGGTCGATGCCCTTGAGCTGCGCCGCGCAAAAAAGGTTCTGCTTCGCGGGCAGACGGTGCCTGCTGAACAGCAGGCGGCCCTCGACAGGCAGGCCGTGGAACAGCTGATATCGGCGGAACTGCTCTATCAGGCCGCTGCAAAGCTGGAGATTAAGGATCTGGATAAACAGATTGATGCCAAGGTGGCTCAGGGGAAGGCCCGTTTCAAGGATGAGCAGGAATTCAAAAACGCCATCAAGGATCTTGAAATGAACGAAAAGGATCTGCGTGAATATACCCGCCGCGACCTTTTGATCTCCCGTTTTGTTGAAACAGCATTCGTGCCGAAAGCGGCTGTATCGGAGACGGAAATCCGGGCCTTCTATGACAAGAATCCTGATAAGTTCAAGCGGGATGAAGCCGTCAAAGCCAGCCATATCCTGATCGGGGCTGACAGCACGGCATCTGCGGATGACAGGAAAAAGGCCCGTGAAAAGGCCGAAAAGCTGCGAAAAGAGTTGGCCGGTGGAGCCGACTTTGCCGCGTTGGCCAAAGGAAATTCAACCTGCCCCAGTAGTCAGCAGGGGGGAGACCTCGGATTCTTCGGCAAAGGTCAGATGGTGCCTTCGTTTGAAAAAGCCGCCTTTGCGCTCAAACCGGGTGAGATCAGTGATGTTGTCGAAACCCAGTTCGGGTATCACATCATCAAGCTGACGGATAGAAAACCGGCGGAGACCATCGGGTTCAACGATGTGAAAGCAAAGATCGAAGAGTTTCTCAAGGGGCAGAAAGTTAACGAAGCGATCCAGAAATACCTTGAAGAGACCAGGAAAACTGCCAAGATCGAGATTCTATTAAAATAAACCGGCAAGCCATCTTGTTTGACGCGGTTACTCAAACGGCTGCCCGGATCTGATCCGGGCAGCCGATTTTTCGGCAATTAACTTAATAACAGCAGATGAACCGCAAAGACGCTAAGAACGCAAAGAAAACATTGAGATACTGTTGTAAGCCCTTCACCTATGCCGGCATGTCCGGATCGTCAATTACTTCCCAATCGAAATAACCCTGCTTCTCCCCGATGAAAGCCCTTCAAATCTGAATTTCCCCAGATACGTCCCGCTCCTGAACAGGCCGGATTCACCCGGTGGCAGATAGTGCGCGGTGCTGTTCGTGATCACCCCGGAAAAGCGGTTGTAGATCCCCCCGGTGTGGAGCTCTTCCGTCATCGGTACGCGGTAGCTGCTCAGAACGGCGTTGCCCGGCTGAGCCGGAAAGGTTTCCGCAGTCCCGCCTTCAGCGAGCGATCCAGGGGAAACACGGGGCTGATGTCCGCGACCGCTTCCCGTTATCCGTGCGGAAAGGAGCAGCTGCGCAGTTCCATCACCCGCCAGGTGCAGATTGTACTGCGGCTGCCAACCTCGTTCTGGCGTGGCATACCGGATCGTCACCCTGCCGCGCCCCGGAGCAACCGTTATCCGTACGGAGTTCTCAGCCGGCCGGCCCCCTTTCCCGGCAGCTGAGAGGCGGGCGTCGATTTTCCGGATTTCCTGCATC
>JBAVTM010000095.1:0-5765 GCA_049696195.1 Desulfuromonadaceae bacterium
GCCTTTATCAGGCCGGTGTTCATCACGATGGTGCTGGCGCTGATCGGACGGCTGATCTATCTGAACTTCAAGTAGTTTTGGGAGTCCCGGAAAGATACTCCCCCAGCACCCCGCGCGAATGTTCATCGTCATGACAATGGCTGCAGAGGTTTTCCCAGTTTGAGCCATCGGGCGGATTATTATGGTGATTGCCGTCCTTGTGGTGAACGGTCAGGAGATTGATGCTCGCCTGATCAAATTCGCGGCCGCATTTGGCGCAGACCGGGCCGTGAATCTTCAGGGATTTCGTCCGGTAGTTGACGTTATTGTCAACCTCGCCGCGCATCTTTTTGAGGATGGCAGCGGCCTCATCGGCGCTGGGAAGGGTGACTGTTCGCGGACCTCGTGATCTCATCGCTTGATTCCTGTTTCCGTGTCATTTTCCATTGATTTTACACGGTGATCGCAGATACCTGCAAGCAGTAAAACCATATCCCGGAATTCCTCCCGCAGTAGTATTCCACACTGGTCATCAGCTCATCCCGCCGTTTTCCCGCAATCCTCACCATGAATCAGGTGTAAAATGGAAATGTGTAAGCAGACTACATCTGTCAAAACGGCTGCGGGGAGAAGTATGAAAAAGAGCCGTTGCGGGATACCATCCCTCATGGGGTTGATGAATGCCCCTAGTGTCTGCACAGATGGCCGGGTGAGGACGAGTGACACCGTGTCATCAAGGCGGCATCAGCACCGGTTTCTTCGCTAACGCCACCGGAGTATCAAGGTGGCACCAGCCTCTATAGCTGCATGTGTGCCGAACCTCATCCCCTCCCGGTTCAGCATATCCCTCAGCCAGAGCGCGTCTGGCTGAGAAGCCCTATGGACCCTGAACCTTTTCATTTGGGTTGGCTTCATTCGCACGCCGACGAGCGTGCCGGTCGCGGGATCCATCTGCACAAAGTACATCAGCCCCAGGTCGCCCCTGAACTGCTCGTTGCCTCCGATCCCCTCATAGTCGTTGATGAAATCGCCACAGCCGTAGATAACCGGTTTGCCATGATAGACTTCGATCCCTTTCGCGTGATGGGATGAATGCCCATGAACGATATCCACACCGGCATGGTCGATGAGGTTGTGGGCAAATTCCGTCTCCTGATGCGGAATTGCATAGCCCCAGTTGCCCCCCCAATGGATCGATGCCACCACGATATCTCCCGGCCGTTTCCTGCCACAAATCCCGGCTTGAATGTCATGCGCCGTGTTGTTCGAAAGATTCGGCAGCAGGTTCATACCGGCCGAATTCGCGCCTGCGCCCCACTTTACCGGGATGCCGCTCGTTTCGGAACCGAAACTGAAGACAAGCACCCGCCCCTTCCCCGCGACCTCCATGGCTGCCGGAGCCGCCGCCTCCGATCTGTTCCTGCCTGCTCCCGCGCTTTTAATGCCGCTCTCTTTCAGGGTACGCAGGGTCTCCAGCAACCCCGCATACCCCCAGTCGAGCACATGGTTGTTGGCGAGCGAGCAGATATCTATCCCCCCAGCTGTGAGGCAGGGAATGTTCCCGGGGTGCATCCGGTAGTTGATCCCCTTCCCCTTCCAGTAATCATCGCTCGTGGTAATGCTGGTCTCCAGGTTGATGATTCTCACCTCCGGCGCCATCCGTGTCAGGATATCGAGGGCATCCCCCCAGATATAGGCGAAATCAGCCGGTTGCGGGATCAGACCGTTCGTCTCCTCCGCCAGATCCACGTAGCGCCGGGCATCCCGGACGTACGGCTCGTAGATATGCGGATCGCCCGGAGAGGGGAGAGCCTGGTCAATGCCCCGGCCGGTCATGACGTCGCCGCACATGAAGATTGTGACGGCGGAGTGGGAAGGCATCTTGTTCACGTTCGCAGTCATCATGTCCATGCGTGCACACGGATGTGGCTACTCTTTACTCCCGCCAGTTGATGCACGATACCGGGCAGACGTCGATGGCTTCAGCCTGGATCACTTCCTCGGATGCACCGGCAGGATCATAGCATTCCGCCTTGCCGTTCCCGGCAAAGCGGAACACATCGGGTACGTTGTCGATGCAGAGACCGCAGCTGATGCATGTATCCTGATCTACCCACGGTTCTTTTGCCATTGTGTCTTCCTCCTCTGAAATTCGTAATTTCCCGCCTTCGTCGAACACAACCCCACAGACCTACCCCGTGATTGAGGATAATCAGGCCTGATGTCGATGGGGAAGCCCTTCCACCATAGACCTGATATTTTTGATGGCGTCTTCCATTGCGGTAAGGTTTATTTCCAAGTTTTCCAGATTATCACCGTCCAACCTGAGGGCTAGATTCTTGATCACGCCGATTTGCAGCCCCAGCATTTCATTTATCCTCGCGGTATTGAAGTACGTCATAGTTATCTCCTTCTTTCCTGCGGTTTACTGGCCAACGCGGCGTCAACAAATCATCTTCTTCTCAAACAGGTTACAACCAATCCGTTGATTGTCAAACATGAGACACAATCCGGAACACGGAAATTACTACCTACTTTTCCAGTTCCTCGGCCTTCTTTCTTATCAGTTCCATCTCGTCGTTAAGGGCGGTTGTCATTTCTTTATCGGTCATTACGGCCCCTCCCAGGGGAACCGATTTATGTTCCAGTTTAAAATCGGTTTCGAGATGAACAGGAGCCATGGGGTTTTGTGTTGATGTCGGGACAAGCCGGGTAACAATCGTGCCCTCATATTGAGGATGATCAAGCAGTTCGCTGTGGATCGTCATTTCTTTATCGTCCAACGATATCCGCTCCCGAATGGTCATATTCTGCATCTTCATCTCCGAGGAACAGTCACCTTCCCACCACCCTTGAGCGCCATCGGCGCGCTCCCGCCGATCTTGTTCCTCCGCCACCACCCGCCGCCGGCCCGTCTGGTGGCCCAATCGGTAAAATGATAACGGTAAACCTTCAGCCGGATGAAGGCGGGGGGGGCGTCGCGGAAGGGAACCGTGCGGAACAGCGCAACCACCGGCGGGGAACCCTCGAGCAGGCGCAGCAGCAGGTTTTTCAGCCACGGCTCTACGAAATTCGGGTTGAGGGCGGCGAACCACATCTGCCAGTCCAGCCGGGGTTGATGAGGAGCGGCCTGCCTGGGGGGGACGGCCGGATCGCCCGGTTTCCACCTGAATTCGTATGCCTGCCAGCTTTTTAGGTCGTTGCTTCCCTCGATGACGAACTCGAAGCGGTCAACGGTCATGACCGCGAAAAGTCCGTAGGGACTTGATACATACCATGGCTGTAAAAAAGCAAGTATCCGGGAGACCAGCGGGGTACGATAAAAAAGCCGTATCAACTGCAGCACGTTCAGTGCAAGAAACATCATAAAAATGGTGCTCGCAAGAGCAGTCATGAATGGCGACCCTCCCGTGGCGACCACCGGAGCAGGCAGAGTCACCGCCCGATCGACAACCCCCACATAACGGTCATCCAGGAGCGGTACGCAGAGGACGATGGTCAGGATATTGAAGAAACCGTAGCTGCCGGTCAGCATGAGCAGCACCTGAAAGAACACCAGAAGGCAAAAACCGGCCAGTTTAAACGGCGCTGGTCCCAGACAACAAAATGGGACCAGCAGTTCAAAAAAGAAGGACCCGAGGACCGAGAGTTTCTGCAGCCATTCCGGTAGCTGATGGGCATACCAGGCGACCCGGTTGGGAAGGGGCTGGGTTTCATAATGGAAACAAAGCGCACGCAGCTTGCGCCAGTTAGGATCACCGCTGGAGAGCTTGACCACCCCGGCCGACAGCATGAAGCGGAAGATGAAGAACTGGTAGGCCAGGCAGACCAGCGACGGAGCGGGTATGGCAAGAGGCAGGAAGATGGTCATGAAGCCTGTTTCAAGGATCAGGGCGTCCCACTGGTAGGAGAGAAATTCCTGCCCCAGGGAGGTAAACGAGAGATAGATCAACCAGAGGAGAATCAGCGCAAGGGGGGTTGCGATCCCGCACGCAAGCAGGATTGACAGGAAGACCCCCATACCGGCAGCGCCGGTAATGAAGGAGTCGCTCGTGTTGAACCAGAAGATGCTCGGGAAGTGGCCGCAGCCCGCGGCGCCGAGATTCCGGCGCAGGGCAGCGGTAACGTCGCGCAGCGGCAGGATGCCGCCCGAGCCGTACAATCCCCGCACCTGCACGAGCAGGGAGACGAAGGCCAGCAGGTATACCACCCCCAGCAGGCGCGGGAAGATCGCAAGGGCAATCTGCGATGTCGGCCCGGCCGTCATCCCGGGTGATCAGCCGGATAGCGGGCCTTCAAGACCGTGAGTGCATTTGTCGAAAGTTCCATACCGGGAAGTATATCTCAAATTTGGAGTAGTGCATTGAGACAGGAAACTGTTGCGATGTTCCGGACATTACATGAGGAGCGTTTTGGAAGAATGTTCGGGAAGTTATCTCTGCAGGCGGTGACCTTTACAGATCACCATAGCCATTACGGTTTACGTATATCGGCCACCATCTTGTCCACGAGGACCCAATTGCGCTTGAAGTCCACCGGGATACCGCCACTTTTCTGTATCAAACCGCTGATACAGCTGTTGATGCGCTCCTGATCAGCCTTGAGGATATGAATAAAGCGAACCGCAGCGCAGCCCCTCATCGACGGTCTGTTCCCAGATGGTTTCCGCCAGGACGCAGATCGACAGGCCTTCGTCAAGCGCGAAAAAAAGCATGGAGAGCGGCGTCGGCCGGTTGCGTGCGTCAACGGTAAACCCGATCCCGCCGGCGCTCAGGTTGATTTCGGTCTCCTGCAGGACAAGCCACGGCAGCACGCCGTTGCTGCGCAGATGTTCCCTGACCCGCTTCCACTCCCTTTTTAAAAACGCGAGTAGCTCAATTCTGCTACAAATACCAGATGGTCGAAGCATTTTTTCGTGATGAGTGGGTCATCACCCGTTCAGCAGTTTCACCGTCGCCCGTCCGTCGGCATAATAATCGATGATGTTGTAGCAGCCGTAGTTCTGCTCGATGTTAAACATCCCTGCCAGCGGTGCGCCGATCGCGTTCAGCAATATGATGCGGTTGACCCCGCCATGCCCGACCACCAGCACCTCCTGCCCTTTATGCCGCTCCACGACTTCATTGATGACCGGCATGACCCGCGCCTCGACATCCAGCAGGTTTTCCCCCTCCGGCACCCGGTAATTGACCAGGTCGTCCAGACGCGCCTGCCACCCGTCCGGCCAGGAGCTGCGGATCTCCTGCCAGGTCATCCCTTCCCAGACCCCGATATTCAACTCGCGCAGCTCGCGGCGGTGTACCGGCTCGATCCCGAACGCCTGGCAGATGATGCCTGCGCCGGTCGTGCAGCGGGTCAGGTCGCTCGTATAGCAGGCGGCTATTTTCGTATCGGCGAGACGCTCCCTGATGCGATGGTACTGCTCAACGCCGTAATCGGTCAGCGCCACGTCGGTCTGACCGTTATAGCGGGGCTGGTCAAAGCCGGCCACCTGTCCGTGGCGGATGAGATGAATGCGGGTATGTGGTGTCATCTGTATTCTCCGAAGTTGACTGCTGGGTATCAGAACCTGATCTGCGGCAGCGCCGACATAACCACCAGCGCCAGAATCTCGTTGAGTTCGTTGAGGCAGCCGATCGTGTCGCCGGTCAGACCGCCGAGCTTGCGCTGGAAAAACATCCGCCCGGCAAAAGTCAGCAGACAGAGTGCAGCCAGCGGCAGCATCCCCGTGAGGCCGAGCAGGAACCAACTCGCTGCGGCTGCCGTCGCAAGCGCGGCGGCAAGAG
>JBAVTM010000096.1:0-5489 GCA_049696195.1 Desulfuromonadaceae bacterium
GGCGGCGAGTACTATAGAGGCAAGAGATTCCATTCGATCAACTCCATGCGGTAAAATGTTGAAAACAGTTCCCGATACTTTATGCGATCGGTGGTCAAAGCGTCAAGAGATTAGCGTAGTTGCGAAGCCATTACCCATCTTTGAACTTTACTTATCCGCCGGTTTGGCTATAGTGCTATCCTCTCTGTGCAGGGACTTCTACAAACCCCGACAAACGGGATCACGTGCGTTACCACTAAAGGTTACCGATGGCAATTGCAGAGGATGTCATATTCCTTGAAAAAAAATTGAACGAGCTGATTACCAAGTACGAACAGTACTTTATCGGCCTGGAAAAAAGGGAGCCGCTCCTGGCGCTTGGTGAGGTGGAAAAACTGGTGCGCAGCTACAGCGGTGTGCCGATCAATAATACCATGCACAAGCACCGGTTCACTATGCTGGTGGCCCGTTTGAACACCTATCGTGAACACTGGAACCGGATTCTGAAGTTGATGGAGGAGGGGCGTTATTCACGGGACCGGTTTATCAGCGATCTGCACATGCGCCAGAAAGAAAAGCCTGAACGGATACAGGCCGAAGCCCCCCATGCGACAGCTGAATCAGACCTTGATCGCCTCGTGCAAGAATTCCGCGAAGCACGAAAAGCCTGCAACCTGCCGGTCGATTCTATCACCCGTGAGCTGATCGCCGCGACCATTGAAAAACAGAAACCTGCCCTGGCCGCCAAGCTTGGCACCGAAAATTTTGCTTTCAGGGTTGTCATCGAAGGTGGCAAGCCAAAGCTGAAAGCCGGCCTTCGCAAGCACTGATCAACCACACCGCCCGATATCGATGACCATTATGACTCCACTGATCCCCCAGACTATTGACAGCATTGCCGCATTCCGCCGCGGTGAACGGCGTATCGTTATCCCGGGACTGAAAGGTTCGTCCCCGTCCCTCTTCGTTGCTGAACTGGTCCGGGGAGGCCTTGACACTCCGCTGGTGATCACCTCGACCCAGGAAGCGGCAGAGGAGTTCTGCCGGGAACTGGCATTCTTCTCGGGTGGCGATCTGCACGCCGCGCTCTTTCCGGCCTGGGATGCGGCGCCGTTTTCGGCGACCTCTCCACACCCTGACGTGACCGGTGCCCGGCTGGATACGCTCTTCCGGCTGCAGAACGGCCTGTCCCGGATAACCGTCATGCCGGTGGCGGCGGCGCTGCAGCGACTGCTCCCCCGGAAAACCCTCAATGACTCCTCCTGCTACCTGCTCGCAGGCGAAGAGTTTGAGCGGGACGATCTGCTCGCCAGGCTGGTCCGGATGGGGTACGCCAATGTGCCGCTGGTGGAGGATCGCGGCACCTTTGCCGTGCGGGGAGGGATTCTGGACATCTTCCCCCCCAACCTTAGGGCGCCGGTCAGAATCGAGTTTTTCGGCGATACGGCCGAGACGATGCGCGCGTTTGACCCGCTGACGCAGCGCTCCCTGCAGCCGGTCGAGGAGCTGGTGCTGCTTCCGTCGCGGGAACTGCTGCTGTCGGACGAGGTGCTTGAGGATATCGCGCCGCGCCTGAAACAGCTCTGCGACGATCTCGACATCCCGGCCAACCGCCGCCGCGCGATCCTGGAAGACCTGCAGAATGCCGTCTATTTCCAGGGTATCGACTTCCTGCAGCCGCTCCTCCACCCCGGTCTAGAAACCATTTTCGACTACGCCCACGGCGCTCCGCTGATCCTCCTCGACCCCGAGGCTATTTCGTATGTCTCCCTCTCTTTCGGCGAAGAGGTCGAGGCGGGAGTCGTCAAGGCTGCCGCCGCCGGTCTGGCCCACTCCCCGGCGGGAGAGCTGTTCCTGACCGGTGCGGAGCTGGAAGCCATCATCGCCGGTCGGCACGTGGTCGAGCTCTCCGGGCTGGTACTGGGTGTTCCGGAGGATACTACGACAATTGCCATCTCGTGCCAGGATAACAGCGACCTGCGGGTCAGCGTGTCGAAGGAGAGCAGTCATGCCCTGGCGCCGCTGGCCCTCACCCTGCGCGAATGGCTTGACGGCGGGCAGCGGGTTGTGATCGCCTGCCACCAGCAGCCCCAGGCCGAACGGCTCAAGGAGCTTCTGAAACCGTACAAAATTCCCTGCTCCATCAGTGAAGCGGGGTTTCAGGATGTTGTTCCCCCTCCCCAACCCTCCCCCGCTGGGGGAGGGAGCAATGTTCCTCCCCCCAGCGGGGGGAGGCCGGGAGGGGGGATCACCATTCTCATCGGCGACATCTCCCGCGGGTTCCGGCTCCCCGATTCCCGCCTGATCCTGATCGCCGAAGAGGAGCTGTTCGGCAAGCGGGTTCGGCGCCGCGGCGTCTCGGAGGTGCGCAAGAAACAGCTCCTCGCTTCGCTGGCCGAGCTGAAGCCGGGCGATTACATGGTGCATATCGATCACGGCATCGGCCTGTACCGCGGGCTGCAGCATATCAGTGTCGGGAGTGTCGGCGGCGACTTCCTGCTGCTGGAGTATGCCGGTTCTGACAAGCTGTTCCTCCCGGTCGATCGCCTCGGGCTGGTGCAGCGCTATGTCGGCCCGGAAGGGAGTCATCCGGCGCTCGACAAGCTGGGTGGTGTCTCCTGGGAAAAATCGAAGGGGAAGGCGCGCAAGAACATCGAGGAGCTGGCCGGTGAGCTGCTGGAGATCTATGCCCGGCGGCAGCTCTCCGAAGGGTTCTCCTTTTCCCCTCCCGACGAGATGTACCGGGAATTCGAGGCGTCATTCGCCTGGGAGGAAACCCCCGACCAGCTCTCCGCGATTCAGGATGTGCTGGCCGACATGCAGCATTCGAAACCGATGGATCGCCTCGTCTGCGGCGATGTCGGCTACGGCAAGACCGAGGTCGCCCTGCGCGGGGCGTTCAAGTCGGCGCTGGACGGCAAACAGGTCGGCATTCTCGTCCCCACCACCATCCTTGCACAGCAGCATTATGAAACCTTCCATGAACGGCTGAAGGAGTACCCGGTCACGGTCGAGGTCCTCTCCCGCTTCCGCACCGCCAAGGAGCAGAAGGCGATCCTTGAGCGCCTCAAGAAGGGGGATATCGACATCATCATCGGCACCCACCGCCTGCTGCAGAAAGATGTCGCCTTCAAGGACCTCGGCCTGATGATTATCGACGAGGAGCAGCGCTTCGGGGTCAAGGACAAGGAACGCCTCAAATCGTTCCGGGCGGTCGTCGATGTGATGACCCTCACCGCGACGCCGATCCCGCGTACGCTCTACATGTCGATGATGGGGATCCGTGACCTCTCGATCATCGATACCCCGCCGGTGGACCGTCTGGCGGTCAAGACCATCGTCTCCCGCTTCTCCGAGGAGCTGATCCGCGAAGCGGTGATGCGCGAGCTGCGCCGGGGGGGGCAGGTGTTTTTCGTCCATAACCGGGTCCAGACGATCGGCAAGCGGGCGGAGCTGCTGGCGCAACTGGTGCCGGAAGCGAAGATCGCGGTCGGGCACGGCCAGATGGGGGAACATGAGCTGGAGAAGGTCATGCTCGGCTTCATGCATGGCGAGACCAACCTGCTCCTCTGCACGACCATCATCGAATCGGGGCTCGACATCCCCAACGCCAATACCCTGATCGTCGATCACGCCGACAAGTTCGGCCTGTCGCAGCTCTACCAGCTGCGGGGGAGGGTGGGGCGCTCCACCCAGCGCGGCTACGCCTATCTGCTCATTCCGGGAGAGGCGGCCATCAGTTCGGATGCCCGTGAACGGCTCCGGGTGCTGCAGGAGATTTCCGAACTGGGGGCCGGCTTCCGCATCGCCACCCACGACATGGAGATCCGCGGCGCGGGTGACATGCTCGGCAACCGCCAGTCCGGCACCGTCACCGAGATCGGTTTCGAGCTGTACAACCAGATGCTGGAGGAGACGATCGCCCGGATGCGGGGCGAGGAGAGTGTCGAGCGGGTCGAGCCGGAAATCAACCTCAAGGTGCCTGCCTTCATCCCCGAGGCGTATGTCAAGGATGCGGGGCAGCGCCTGGTGATCTACAAGAAGCTGACCCAGGCCGAACACGAAGAGGATGTGCTGGACGTGCAGAACGAGGTGCTCGACCGCTTCGGCAAATATCCGCTCGCGACCTCCTACCTGTTCGAGATCATGAAGCTGCGGGTGCTGCTGAAACGTTTGATCGTGCGCCAGATCGACTTCGACGGCAAAGCGGTGATCATCTCGTTCCACCCGCGCACCCCGGCCTCGCCCGACACGATCATCGGCATGATGCGGAGCGAGCCGAAGAAATACCAGTTCACCCCCGATTATAAATTGGTCTGCACCTTGAAGGATACCTCGTTCGAAGGTATTCTGGAGATGGCGAAGAGTGTGCTGCAGCGGCTGGTGCCGGTTTCGTAGACACCGATATTCAGGTCAAGCAGTTTTCATCGATACGCCGGAAGTGTCCGCCGCCGTGCTCACAACCTTTATCGCCGCACCAGGAGTCCCATGGCCCTTTTTTCACTGTCCGGGCAAATTCCCGGCCTGGTCCAGTCAATATCCATTATGCTTTCCGTGCTGAAGCTCTTCCTTATTCCGGTCGGGGGCGGAATTCCTGCAGGTGTTTTGCTCGCCCATGCCAAAGGCTTGGCCTGGCCCATTACCACAGGGCTCTACCTGTTTTCAGATATGGTCTTGGCCCTTGCCTTTGAACCGCTCCTCCGGCTTTTCGCAGCGTTGGGGGGGAAAGTCCCCTTTCTGGCCCGTCTCAGCGCGGCTTTAAAGGCTGCAATGGCTCGCAGCGTGGCACATTTCAGCGGCATCGGCGCAGGCCCCCTCACGCTCGTTATGATTGCCTTCGGCGTGGATCCAATGACAGGGCGCGCCACGGCGCTCGCTGCGGGCCACGGATTCCTTGCCGGCTGGGCCTTTGCCATCGTCGGCGACATGCTTTATTTCGCCGTCATCGCGCTCACGACTTTGCGCCTGAACTCGTACTTTCGAGACCCAAACACTACAATGCTGGTCGTCCTCGGCGCGATGTTCGTCGTGCCAATGCTGGTTCGCTATGTTAGATCCACACAAATGCCCCATAAACAATGCTAGACTCATGCATTCGGCCAATCCTTTCCTGACTCGTCGTTCAAGCGCACCCTGCTGCGTAGCGCCGCTTAACTTTTTTCGTTGTCTTTGATATTAACTGTGTTTTAATGACTCTATGACTCAATCCTGCCCAAAGAGGACCTTCAGGAAAATATCGGAGATTATCACATGAAAAAATGGATCATTATAGCGCTGGTACTTGCCCCATTCGTATATGCCAACAACAAAAAACCCCTGTTAATAAAACATCAGCAAAAAATCTATCAAGCGGCCACCGGCTCAACGGAGGTGGTTGACGAAACGGTCTATGCCGAGCCCCAGTGGGAGCGGCTTGAATTTGTCGACTGGAAATTTGTGACGGCTACCCGTGACAAAAACAAACAATCCCTTGTTTCATACGGGATCGTTGATTACATCAAGGTCGTAGA
>JBAVTM010000097.1:0-1520 GCA_049696195.1 Desulfuromonadaceae bacterium
GCCGGAAAGAATTACAGGAATGATCACAGGAGCCTCATTTTTGATTCAATTGTGAATTTTGAATGCTTAATTTTGAATTCTATTTAACCGCCGAACACGTCGATAACAGCGGAGAGGGGCGGGTAAAACAATTAAAAAATTGAAAACTTTCCGGGGTACGTCTAATGCATTTAAACCCTAGAGTTTGATCTGGCTTTACTCAGCGTTCATTTGCGTGTATCGGCGGTTCCGAGTGATCGTCATGAGTTGCCGGCACCAATTGGCAGTAGAAGGAAATCGGTGATAAAACGGTACTGCTCGTTTTTCACCAGTTCCAACACTCGCAACATGTCTATGTTCATGTAGTCGTGGACAATCCGGTTGCGCAGGCCAATGGCCGCATTCCAAGCGGGCAAGTCGCTGGTTTTTACGGTTCCGAACTCTGCCAAACCAAGAAAACTGTCATAGGCCGACAATGGCACCTGTTTACCTGCTGCCTTGTGCAGCTGTTTTGCTTTGCCAATGGCATTTTCGACCAGCACCTGTATCGCATGCAGTACGCCGTTTTGCTCAAGACGGGACAACACGCCCCCTGCAAGCAGGGTCGCGCGGGCCTCGTCCAGCAAAGCGCTCTGCTCCTGGGCGATAAGGGCGGTTTCCGCCTGGTAAAGGTCAAGCCGCATAGGTCTTCTCCCAGTATTGTTCTTCAAGCTCCCGCCAGGTTCGCTGCAAAAAATGGTGCCACGCCAGGCTGTCTCCCCCCGTAAGCGGGATGCCCTCTTCTGCAACTACCGCCCGCATGGTGAGCCGGGCAGTGGGGAGATCAATCAGGTCGATACTCTGCTCGGATGCACCAAGTTTTTCTGCCAGAGTCCTGCGGAGCTGTTCGGTGGCGGCGAGTTGCTGGATAAAATCCATTCCACGACTCCACTGGATTGCAATATCCCAATCGCTGTCCGGACGAGCAGTGCCGGTCGCCCGGCTACCGATCAGGATCGCCAGCTCAAGGTTGACGATGGCGTTAAGTGTGGTGGACAATTGCAAATTCATTCCGGAAACAGAATCAGAATCACCAACACCATTTTCAAACAGCTGATAGGTCATCTTACACTTCCCCCCGCAGCAGGCCGGTTCAAGTCAACGCATCTACGCCCCTCAGTCCCACTTTGCGCCTCATAGGGTACTCTTATCATGGGGGAAGCCGTTAGCCTCCTTTGATCCTCTCCCCCTGATAAGGGGGCCGGGGGGTTGGGAGGGTTGGAGGGTTTGATTTATTTCCCCAGCAGCGGGCTCATGACCTGATAGGTCAGGTATGCTACCAGTGCCGAAGCCGGAATGGTAAGAACCCAGGCCACCAGAATCCGTTTTGCAACATTCCAGTTGACGGCGGTCAGGCGCTTGGAAAGCCCGACACCCAGGATGGTCGAGGTTATGACGTGAGTCGTGCTGGTCGGCATGCCGAAGGCCGAAGCCCCCAGGATCACGCCGGCTGAGGCGGTTTCCACACAGAAGCCGTGTACCGGCTGCAGCTTGACAAAGTC
>JBAVTM010000098.1:0-2679 GCA_049696195.1 Desulfuromonadaceae bacterium
TATTTTCAACTCTCCACCAAAAGAGGGTTCTTTGAGATGATTTTTATAAATGACTTTCACTGGAGATTCAACATTCGGCGGCAGCTGGCAACTGATGCTTCTTGAGCCGTTGCGCAGGACACACCACAAATGAACAATATCCCTTTCGTAAAATTTCTGGAAAATTTTCCGTTTATCCTCGGTGAGGGGGCGGTCATCGAGCGTCTGCGCCGCAGCGGCGACCTGGAACTTGACCCCAGTCTGGTCAATTCGGCTTTTATCTATGAAGATGCCAAACGGGCGGCACTGGAGACCATCTGCCGGCAGTATCTGGACATCGGGTGCGAATTCGGCGTGCCGCTCCTCATGTCCACCCCGACCTGGCGGGCGAGCCGGGAACGGATCGATGTGGCCGGTCTTGCCGGGGTCGATGTGAACGGTGATAACGTCAGGTTTCTTGATGGGCTGCGGCGGAGCTACGGAGGGTACGCAGAGAAGGTGGTTATCTGCGGCCTGATGAGCTGCCGCGGGGATGCCTACAACCCTGCCGAGGCGCTGGCTGCCCGCGAGGCGCTGGAGTTCCACGCCTGGCAGGCCGGGAAGCTGGCCGACGCAGGGGTCGATTTCCTGCTCGCCGCCACTCTTCCGGCATTCAGCGAGGCAACCGGCCTTGCCCTGGCCCTTGCCGCTACCGGTCAGCCGTACATCCTCAGTTTCATTGTCCGCCCCGAAGGGACACTGCTGGATGGTACGCCACTGAAAGAGGTCGTCGCCACCATCGATGCCGCCGTGACTCCACCCCCTCTGGCCTATATGATCAACTGCACCCACGTCTCCTTTGCCAGGGCTGCGCTTTTGCACGTAACCAATTCTTCGCCCCTGGTCCGGAAGCGGATGGTCGGCCTGCTGGCCAACACGGCCGCGCTCAGCCCCGAGGATCTTAACGACAGCGCCGCCCTGGTGGAGGAAGATCCCGAACTCTTCGGCAGATCCGTCGCCGGGTTGCAGCGGGAACTGGGTTTGAAGATTCTGGGCGGCTGCTGCGGAACCGACGAGCGGCATATCCGGTCATTGGCCTCACAGCTTGCGGCAGGAATGTAGCTCCCGGCCATTGCGTATTTCCGGTGACATCACTACCGGCGCCGATAGATGGCGCTGCGGCATGGGAGGGCGTCGCAAAGATGGAGACGTGGATCGGCTGCGGCTGTTGATCGAACAGAGGGTAGTATTTAATAGCCGCATGTGTTTAAAATGAAGCGATGGAGAACGCCCAAATAGTTGACAGCAGCAGGGAGGTGTACCATGAGTGACCAAAACTATGTCGCCACACCAGGGCCGGCTGTTGCGGATCGGATCCGCGGTGCCGTCTGGGGGCAGTTTGTGGGGGATTCCTTCTGTCTCGGCAGCCATTGGATTTATGATCTTGCCGAACTGGAACATCGCTTTCCTGGCGGTCCCCGTGGATTCGAGGAGCCGATTGCCGGTCACTATCATTTCGGCAAGAAGTCGGGGGATCTGACTCATTACGGTGATGGAGCCCTGCTTCTGCTCCGTTCGCTGCAGCGGTGCAACCGCTTTGATGCCCCGGACTTCGGTTCACGTTTCGTGTCGATGATCGAATCGTCCGAGTATAAAGGTTATCGCGATCATGCCGCCAGAGATACGGTGGCAAACTACCGTGCATACCGGGCTCTGCATCCGGATGAGGCATACGGCTATCAGGATGGGGCCGACGATGACCAGCCGGCGAACATCAGCAGGCTGGCGCCGCTGGTTGCCCTGTATTTCAGGGCGGCTGACCTGCCGGACATCGTGGAACGCGCAACACGGGTATGTCATAACAATGACCGGGCCGTTGCATATAACCAGGCGCACGCCATGATCCTGCGGGAATTGTTCAACGGCAGTTCACTGGAAGATGGTGCCAGGCGAGCTGCAGAACAGGTCTCCCGGCTGAGACCCGAGGGCGCTGCAGTGGCTGAAAAGATCGATGATGCCCTTGCCGCTCGTGACCTGCCGGTGCGGGAAGCTACCATGAAATTCGGGCAATCCTGTCCGCTTGCGGGAAGCTTTCCTGCCGCCCTGCAGTGTGCATTGCACTACGCGGATGATTTTGGCGCGGCGTTGCGCGCCACGGCAGCGGCCGGGGGGGATAACGCTGCGCGGGCGGCCATGATCGGCTCCTGGTTGGGGGGCTCCCTTGGAACCAAGGCGCTGCCTCCCCAATGGCGCAAGGCTCTTGCGGCCCATGATGAGATTGCCGGTGCCGTTGAGTGGCTGATTGGAGCTGTCTCCGGCACATCCTGATTCCATGGAGAGGGTCAAGACCCAGGTACAAACGAGGAAACAGATAACCAAAGTAGCGGGACACGATCCGGGGCGTGATGAAGGAGTAATACCGATGGTGCGATTGACCAGGCCGTTTTTTGTCCCCGCTTCGTGGGGGAAGGGTGCCGCTGCATTCTTTTGCCGGACAGCTCTGCTGCCGGTCTGCCTGACGCTTCTGCTGTCCGGCTGTGCGCAGCTGCCGATTGCCGGGCCGGATGCCTCCAGGCTGACCTCAATGGTCGTGACGCGGCTTGACGCCGAACCGCTTTTTGCCGCGGCTCCCGGCGGCAGGCAGGTGGCCTTCTCCTCCGGGGGGGTCAGAGTCATGCCGCTCCCATCCGGTGAGCCGCGCTCCCTTTCCGCGGAGCGTCC
>JBAVTM010000099.1:0-1804 GCA_049696195.1 Desulfuromonadaceae bacterium
GCTCGCGGGCCGTTGCGGTCAGACGAACAGCGCCGCTTCCGGAGATGCCGTGCCCGCGATGTTGATGGGCAAACACGATCTCAAGTCCGAAAAGCACGATCAGCCAGCTCGTATAGATCCAGACCAGGAAAATGGGGACAGCCGACAGCGTCCCGTAAATGGCGTTATAGTTGGCGACACCGACCTGAAAGTGGAAGTAGCCCCACTGGGCCAGTTCCCAGGCGGTGCCAGCTATAACGCCTCCCGTTACCGCGGAAGCAAAACGAATCCGGGTGTTGGGTATGAAGATGTACAGGAAAACCATGGCGATCCAGACGCTGAGATAGGGGAGAAAACGGAACAGCAGCAGGATCGCATCACCGAGATAGGTATTCTGAATGAGCCACAGCAGTATCCACTGACTCTGCAGGGAGGAGGTCATGCTGGTCGCCGCGAGCAGCAGGATCGGTCCGACGACAACCACGCTCAGGTAGTCGCTGAAGCGCCTCTGAACCGAACGGGTCTCACGCACTCCCCAGACGGCGTTGAACGCCTCCTCAATGCTTCCCATCAGGGAGATGACGGTCAGAATCAGCAGCACCAGGCCGATCGCCCCCAACGACTTCACATTGGTATTATTCACATAGGCGATAATACGGGAGATGGTTTCCTCGGAATCACCGGCGATCTGCTGCAGGAGCGGCTCCAGGGCATTTTGTGCGCCGAGACCCTTGAGTACTGAAAAAGCGATGGCCAGAAGCGGGACAAGCGAAAGGACGGTGGTATAGGTGAGCGCTGCGGCGCGCAGAGGCCCCTGATGATCCGTAAAACTGGCTGATATTGAATAGATACTCTGGAGAATCGAAAAAAAACGACCCTTCTGGCCGCGCCACTCCTCGGGAGAATCGGTTTGCAACAGTTCAGGTATTTTCGTATTCTGCATGGCGCGCCTCGTTTCGTTTCATGGAGCAGAATTTCTCAAATGGTAATCGTCTCTCCCGGGCGCAGACGCCGCAGTTCATCCCTCGCCGGGGCCTCGATCGAGGAGGAGAGCAGATAAAAGAAGAGGAATATCGCTGCAAAGATACTCATCAGTATCGGTATGATACGAACATTGGTATCGCTTTTGAGTGGTGAAAGCGCGAAGCCGAAGGCCGTCACCACAACCCCATAACCGCCGATCGCTGCCGCCCAGAACATTCCGAGCCGGAATAATCGGCTCTCTTCGGCTAAAGATAATGAGAACAGTTCCGAGAGCTGACCGTGATAAAAACTGGCGATAATGATCAGGATCAAGGCCGCCATGACCAAACGCATACCATTTCTGACCGTTCGTTTACGCACTCCCTACCATCCTTTTCGCCCTGATAAACTGGATACGTGCATTTGCGAAGCGGTTCTCCGCGTTTGAATCACAGAAAACAACTTCGAATTCACTGATTGCCGCACCATGAGACATCGCCGAGCCCGACCCGCAGAACCTCAGGGGTCGCACCTATCAGGCTCACGACAGAGCTGACGTCAGTTGTCAGAATACCGCCGTCAATGACAAAAGCAAGCTGACTGCCGAATGTACCAGCAATGGTGCGGGGATCTCCTTCCGGTTCTTCACCGGAAAGATTGGCGCTGGTGGTTATGATCGGATTACCCAGTGCAGCGACCAGATCGCAGCATATCCTGTTATCCGGCATGCGGATACCGACCGTTTTCTGCCGGGTCAGAAGCAGATCCGGAACTTCGCGGGTCGCTTCGAAAACAAACGTATACGGCCCCGGAAGATAGCGTTTAATGATCTTGAATGCGGAGTTGCTGACCCGGGCATACC